>JAHDHO010000189.1 GCA_020631275.1 Polaribacter sp.
ACAAACCTACCAACTCAACCGAAGTATTATTGTATAAATAGTTTGCTGTTTTTTCACCAAAATACAACGGCTCTTCACTTTTCCAATCTTTAAAACTAATGGCCAATCCCCATTTCTTAGAAAACAAATTGGGTGCGCGGTAGGTAAAACCATACGAATGAAAACCATTGTTTTGGTAAAAGCCACCAAACGTGGTATTATTTCCTAAAAAATTATACTCGTACAAACCTAGCTTGTAAGCGAATTGTTTGTTGGTGGTTGTCCAGAAATTTAAACTTGGTAACAACGTAAAATTCTCTTCTACACCAATTTTCACATGACTTTTAGAACTGGATAAACGATCTACTTTAAAATAGGCATGACTTACAGCAGGAAATCTTTTTAAGAACGTGATGTCTTGATTCAGTTTTACAGAATCTAATACTTCGCCTTGTTTTGTAGTAATTATCTTTTTTAAATAGCTTGTTTTAATTTTATCTTGCCCCACTATTTCTAAAGAAACAATTGTTGTTTTTTGCGCAAAGGTTACTTGCATGCAAAAACTAAAAAACAAGAACAAGAAACTCTTTTTAATCACGTTATTGGGCTATAAATGTATTTTGAATTACTAAATTAAGCCAATTATCTGTATCTAAACCATAAATGTACAATTTATAAGAATCATCTAACACCAATACTGGTGGCGTACTGGTATGAATATTATCTGCAACAATAATATTTGATTCGTTATAATACACAAACTGCTTATCTTTTGTATAAGTACCTGTTAGAAATGTATCGTCATTTAAAGTAAGTACTTCAAAGTATTTGTCTGTATCTGTATACGTGCCATCTTGCCAAGTAAAAACAGGTGCTAATGTGTTAGGATATGTAATATCAACAGCAGTAGACCATTCGGTTGGTTTGGTTGCATTTTTTGTTTTTATGGGTTTAGAAATGTACAATTTATCATCTAAAAGATAAGTTACCAAACAATACACATTGGTAGTAACCTCGTTTGTAAAACGTCTAAATTTACCACCAAACTGTGCTGCACTTGTAAAGTTTCTACGCGTATAATTGCTATAATCTAAAGGATCTACTGTAGTATCTGCGGTTTCATAATAGCGATAATCGTAAGCACCTGTTAATGGATAAAAATAAATATTGGTTTGCGCCGCATTACCGTTTGCAGAACCTGCAAATGCTATAGCATCTTCTTGTGTTGTTTTATCGGAATTTTTTGCAATGTATTCTGATAGGTTTTGCGGTATAAATTGGTCTTGAATAATTAGGTTTACCCAATTATCTTCACTTACGCCCATCATAGTAAAATTGTAAATCTCATCTTCTACCAAATCTCTTGGAGCCGCTTCATTTAACTTTGGCGATGCTAAAACATTGCTTTCATCGTAATACTGAAAAAACTTCTCTGTTGTGTAGGTACCAGAAATAAACTCATTTTCTTCATCAGAAATTACTTCAAAATAAATAACATTTTCATCAATTGCGCCATCATTCCATGTAAAATTAGGCTCTACAGTAGATTTGTAACTTATTTCAACATCGTTAGAATATTCTGTAGCTTTAGATTGATTGTTGATTTTTATGGGCTCAGAAATTCTTAGTTCGTTTTCTTTTACATACGTAACCAAACACCAAGATTCAATCTCACTAGTACGTGTAAAGCGCCCTAATTTACCACCAAAAACAGCTTCACTATCTAAACTTTCTCTTCTATAATTTTCGAAATTATCTTTATCTAAATCTGGCGATGTTAATTCGTAATAACGAATATCTGTTGCGCCTTCTTCTGGATAATAAAAAATATAAGTTGTACTTGTGTTAGATACTGCACTTGCAGCACAAGCAACTACTGTTTTTTCTGTAACATTTGCTTTGGTTGCAATGTATTCTTGTAAAGTTCTTGGTACTGTAATGTCTGTATCTTCTGAACAAGAAACAATTGCCAAACATAAAAAAAGAAATGCTATTTTTTTAAAGACCATATAATTTTCTAATTAATTCTTCTGCTGGTTTATTTTGCGGTGTAAATCTATTGTTTTTTTCGCCACCAACGGTAGCGTGTCTATGAAACCATTTCCAAATAAAACCACCAGCAAACCATTCTTCTTGCCAAAATTGATTGTGAATTGCTTGCAAAGCATTGGCTTGCGCTTGTAAATTTACCGAACCTTCTATTCTATTAGAATCCCAAGGTTCTTTACCATTAAAATCTACGCTTCTATACCCAAACTCTGTAAATAGAACGGGTTTATTTACAGAATTCTGAAGTTTTAGAATCGCTTGTTTGTGCGGTTGCCAACCCGCTTCATAGTCTGCTACTGTTGGCGATTTTAAATCGCTTAAAGGAAAGTATGCATCTATACCAATGTAGTCTATTTCTTTCCAGAAAGGTACACGAGTATACTCATCCCAATTGGCTGCGTAGGTCAACTTCCCTTTGTAAACTGCTCTTATTTTCTGAATAAGTTGTTGCCAAAAAGCGGGTCTGTTTACTACAAATTGCTCTAATTCTGTACCAATGCAAAAAATCTCTGCATTTAAAGATGCCGCGGCTTTGGCGTAGGTTAAAATAAAAGCGGTGTATGAATCTTCTAGAATTTGCCAATTTTCTTCAGAATCCATTTTTATATTTCCAGTAAATTCTCCTCGCCACACCCAAATGTGTGGTTTTACCATAATATGCACATTTTCTTTTTGAAAACGTTTTGCGTATTGCAACAACCCATTTTCTGTTTCGCCAAACCATTGTCTTTTGGTGTTGTGCGTAATTGTTGGTGTTGCCAAATTCTTAATAAAGCCAAAAGGCATCAATGCAACGTAATTGCTTTGTGCCTTTAAAACTGGTGTAATATGTTGGGTGCTAATAGTATCTCTTGATGCTACAAAGCTTACTCCGTTTATTTTTTTAGACTGACTTTGACAAGAGAAGTTTAAAAGAATTACTAAGAGAAATAGGAGTTTATTTGTTTTCATAAATCTCCATAAAAATACTTCTTTTTGTTAAAATAACGCTCTTAAACCAATGTTAAAACTTTGTCCTAAGCCAGTATCGTTACCGCGTATAAATTTACTGTACAAAACCTCTAAGTTTAACAAGTCTGTTAATTGGTATTTTCCACCAAAACCCAGTGCTGTATAATCTTGTGTAAAATCGCCAAAACGTTGCGCATGTTGTACAAAACCTAAAACCGTAGATTTATCCGAAGGAAAATAACTCATAAAAACACCAGGAGCTAATAGAAACGTCTTGTTTGCAAAACTATCTTCTTCGCCAAAATTATACTCGGTATTTAACTCTGTAAACAATTGCCAGTTGCCACTTGGTAGTGTGTAATCATAAAAAAAACGATTCTGAAAAGTGTAAGCCGTTGGGTCGAAAAAAACACAATTTTCTGTTTCGTTTTCTATAATAGGAATATGAAAAGCAGATTGTATCGAGAAATTTCCTACATTTTCTAATGGCTGAAATTTAATTGCTGGCGCAAAAGAAGATAAACCTTTTCTTGCGGTAACATCATTGCCTAAATCGAAAACTGCCGTTGCACTTCTACCGCCAATTGTATTAGAACGATACTCTAACAATAACCCAACATTAATTCTATTATTTTCTGAAACCCCAGTAAATACTTCTAATGTAGATGTAAAATAATTTTCTCTTGCCTTGCCTGCCTTAACACCGTTAAAAGTACCTTTAGTTTCTGTATACAAATTGTTAAAAAACTTAATATCCCACTGCCCTTTGTTTAATAATTTTGAAGGTGTGTACGTTTGTACATTACTTTTTGCAGGAGCATCATTTTCTTGCGCTTGCACCTGTAAACCTATTGCTAAAAAGAATGCACACAAACTTTTAATTAAAACTTTTCTCATTTTTTGGTTGATTTAAATGTTGGTAAAATTTTTAAAATAAGTCTTAACTATATCTGGTTACTTACAAAGTTTGTGAAAAAAATTTATTTATAATGATTCTAAATTTAGTTAAAATAGATTTTCGTTTTTAAGTTCTTAACTTTAGCTTCGACATAAAAGCAACAATCAATCAACTATGGA
>JAHDHO010000190.1 GCA_020631275.1 Polaribacter sp.
TTCGGTTTCTTTCTAAACCGTTAATATTCATGCCATGTTTTTGTATTGCTTTTACAGCTTTTTCTTCTGCTTTTTCAAAAGGACCAGCAGGTTGTGTAGTTGCTGTTTTTTCTTTTTTGTTACCAAAACCAGATCCCGGAGAATTATTTTTAAAAGTTGGCGCTACAATTTTACGATCATCAAAAACAATAGGTTCTATTGGCAGTTGTTTAAACCAATCATCTTTATAACCTTGGTTAATACCTTCTATTCCTTTTTTAAACGCTTCTTCGCCATTAAATAAAATATTAAAATGAGACGTTAATGCGTGGTAATTTCTACTTAAAACAGTATCTTTTTTTGTGCTACATGCGTAGATCGTTCCTAAAAGAACAGTAAATAGAAGTATTTTTTTTAGTTGTTTCATAAAATTAAAAAACTCTTATCTAAAACTAATTTCTAGTGAAAATAGTATACATAAGAGTGTAAAAATAGTAATAAATTAAGAATAGACTAAAATGTAAGAAACATTTATGCTATTGTAGCTATTTGTTTTGTTTTTAATTTATTACAAAGCAAAATAACTTTCTAATTCTTTTAAGGTTTCTTCGGATGTTTTTATATCGTTTACCACGGTTCCTTTATCTAGAACAACAATACGCTCACAAACTTCTGTAACGTGTGTTAAATCGTGACTAGAAACTAAAACAGTAACATCTCTATCTTCTGTTAATTTTTTAATTATTTGTTTTAATCTAATTTGTGTTGTAGGATCTAAGTTTGCAAACGGTTCATCTAAAATAACCACTTTTGGGTTTCCCATCATTGCAGCAACAATACCGGCTTTTTTCTGATTTCCTTTACTTAAATCTCTTAAATATTTCTTTTTCCCAACAATTTCCCCATTAAAAAAATCTTCGAATTGCGCTATAAATTTAGCAACATCTTCTTTATTCATACCTCTTAAATCACCAATAAAATCGAAGTATTCTTCTGGTGTTAAATAAGATATTAAGAAAGACTCATCAATAAAAGAACCTGTAAAATTTTTCCATTCTTCACTTTGGCTAACAACTATATTATTGTTTTTTACAGAACCTGTTGTAGGTCTAATTAAATCTAGTAAAATATTAAATAAAGTAGTTTTTCCTGCACCATTGTTACCAACCAAACCAAAACTTTGTCCTGTTGGTATGTCTATTTTTTCTACGTTTAAAACCTCTGCTTTTCCGTATTTTTTTGAAACTGTATCTATTGTAATCATTGTATTTTCTTTTTAGGTTTAATTATGCTTCTTTTCCGAAGGCATTAATCATAACATATTTGTTTTTTATGTACTGTTTTTCTATTAGGTTTAAAGCATATTTTTTACATAATAAACTTATTATACCTATTGATGCAACTACGATGTAACCAGAATTACCGCCCACAAATTTGTCGAACAACCAAAAAACCAACATAGGAAAAACCATTAATGGTAGTATAATTAAAAACTGCGTTGCACTTGTACCTTGTGTGTTACCAAATCCGCTTTTATTTAAATCGATTCTTTTTCTATTAAAAGATCCAGCAAATAATAAAAACAGCGAATTAAAGCCAATATTAAAAATTGCACCAGCGGTAATCATTAAAAAAATGTCGATTCCGAAATATAAATACGGAAAACTTAATAGGTAAAGAAAAGAGGTCATAAACACCATTAAAATCCATTTAGATTCTAAAAACTTACGGTATTTAAAACTCTGACTCATTAACATTTTGTAATGTGCACTATCCCAAGCAGGAATAAATTGACCGTAATTTAAGGCAAAACCACCGGTTACAAATAAAGAAGCAAACATTAACATTGCTGGCATTTCTCTGTATGTTTTTTGCGTGAAAAATATCAATCCGTAGAATAAAAATAAAAACGACATTAAAAAGACCGTCTTTGTTCTTTTGTTTCGCCAAATTAAACGCATATCATTTTTAATAAACGGCGCAACATCTCCTAATTTATCAGTAAAAGATAAATCTAAAGATTTTGCTTCTTCTACTTTTTGGGAAACTGCTTCATCTAAATATACAAGATTTCTTAGTTGTTTATAATTTAATTGATACAACACAACTAAAACAACTACTTAATGCATAAATTGGGTTTTGATAGATGCCATCAAAAATTGAACCTGCGTATGCTGTAACATCAAAAATATTAAACTTTTGTAAGCCTATTAAAGCTAATAAAGTTACTACAATTGTACCAAGTGCAATATTGTTTTTATTAATTAAGAAATTTAAAAAGTTTGCCGATTGAATAATTAAAACTATTGCAAATAACCAACCTAAAACACCAGAAGTATTGTAACCTTCTTTTAGTAATACTATAGAAAAAGGTATGTAAAAAAACAATCCTAAAATATTAAAAAACGAAACCGAAGACTTGCCTAAAACATAATGTACCAATTTACTTTTTTTAATTGGTAAAATTAGCATTGGTTTTATATTCATAACAGGTAATTTCTGCATTAGGTATCTAAATATTAAATCTCCTAAAATTGCATATAACAAATAAGAATTTACCAATTGTAATGGGTCGGATTCTGGAAATTGTTTCTTTAAAATATAATAACCTCCAATACCTATCAATAAAAAAGTAGCTAAAAAATAGAGGACAAAAAAGCCCATAATTATTTTAATGGCAATACTTTTTCCGAAAGAAGCTGAGCGAAGAAATTGCTTCCATTCTAGTTTTAAAAAGCGTAACATCATAAGTTTAGTAATTAGTTAGATTGATAATAAGTAGTTAAGTATTACAATTTGTTACAAATTATTTACAATTTTATATTCTGGGTAGGTTTCTATTAACAATTGTTCTGCTTTTTCTGGCAACACATAATTAGAAATATAAAACAAAATGCACAATAAGGTTAAGACTACAGAAATCACAAAAAGCCAATAGATATTTAAGTGACTAAAATCGAACCTTGTTAAGTTAGCAATGTTAAATAAGTTTACAAAAGTAAAGCCAGTGTAGGTGTTTTTTGTTGTACCAAGCATTGCTTCTAACAAAAAGATTTTCTCTTTTTTAACTTCTTTTTCTTTATGTTTTTTTCTGATTTTATAAGCGCTGATTCCTTCTAAACTTATTAAAACCAATAAGGTTCCTAAAAAAATATATTCTGAAAACTTTACTTGTAAAACACTAAAAAATACTAGAAAAATGGTAATTGTAATTACAATTTTTGGAAGCGTAAACCACTCTTTGGCAAAATTTAGAATAATATTCCAGTAACGTTTATTCATCTGTTTTTGCTTTTCTTCTACAACATCCATAAAACCAAAAACGCCAAATTTTTTAAAGGATTTGTCTCGTGCTTGCTCAAAAGTTAAAAGTGGCTGCGCCACCCAAATTTCTTCTATATCATTTGCTAAATGATCTACCAATTCGCTTTGTACATCGTAATGATAAACGTAATGTTTTCGTGTAAATTTAAAAAGTTGCGCTATATGATTTTGAGTGAGTTTCATTATCAAAATAAATTATGAAAATTTATATTCTGGATACGTTTCTTGTAATAATTCTTCTGCTTTTTTAGGAATAACAATTAGAGATACATAACCAAAAAGAATTAGTAAAGTAATTATTGCAGCAGACAAGGCTTTTCTAAAATCACCCATCAACAAAAAATCTTTAGCATTATCTGGAAATAAAAAATCGAAAGCGTATAATAAAATTAAAGCAGAATTACCAATACCATTAATAGCTATAATGTTTTCGAACATCCATTTTTTGCCTGTTTTATTGGTTTTCTTTTTTAATTTTCTACTATTTTTAATTATTGTATAGCATTCTAAAAGAATTACAACAATAAAAACGGCGATATACATATTGTATGCATTTGGTAATTTTTGTAATTGATAAAAACCTAAAAAAAGTAATGCTGTAAGCACTATTTTAGGCAATCTAAACCATTCTTTTATAAAT
>JAHDHO010000009.1 GCA_020631275.1 Polaribacter sp.
CGTAAAAAACGAGGGTTAAATTCATGTGTCATTCCAATCATATCATGTGTAACTAAAACTTGTCCATCTACGCCATTACCAGCGCCAATACCAATTACCGGAATTGTTAATGCATCTGCTACTTTTTTAGCCAAAGAAGCTGGTACTTTTTCTAAAACCAACGCAAAACAACCAATTCTTTCTAGCATTAATGCATCTTCCATTAATTTTTCTGCTTCTTCTTCTTCTTTTGCTCTTACAGTATATGTACCAAATTTATAGATAGATTGTGGTGTTAAACCCAAATGCCCCATTACCGGAATACCAGCATTTAAAATTCTTTTAATAGATTCTTTAATTTCTTTACCACCTTCTAGTTTTATCGAATGTCCGCCAGATTCTTTCATAATTCTGATAGCAGAACGTAACGCTTCTTTTGGGTCAGATTGATAACTACCAAAAGGTAAATCTACCACAACCAAACAACGCTCTATTGCTCTAACTACAGAACTTGCATGATAAATCATTTGATCTAAAGTAATTGGCAATGTTGTTTCATGCCCCGCCATAACGTTAGATGCAGAATCTCCTACAAGTAAAACATCGATTCCAGAACCATCTAAAATCTTTGCCATAGTAAAATCGTAAGCAGTTAACATGGATATTTTTTCTCCATTTGCTTTCATTTCTACCAAAGATTTTACGGTAACACGTTTATATTGCTTCTTAGCTACAGACATATTTTTATCATTTTATTAGGTTGTAAAAGTAAGGAATATCAATAGATATTTTAGTACTTAAATTTCTAGTGACACAAAATTATAATTTAAAAATTAGTAGCTTTATGTTTTTAAAAATCAAAATAGTATGCTACAAAAGTTCGTTTTTGTCATTTTAGTATTAGGAAGTAATGTGATATTTGCCCAAAAAAAATCAGAAGAAATAGCAATTAAAAACGTAATTCATACTTTTTTTGAAGGATTACACAAAGGCGATAGTACTGTTATGAAAAAGACTTTACATAAAAATATCAAAATACAAACAACCAACACAAATAAAGAAGGTTTACATATTTTAAAAACCGAAACTAGAAATCAATTATTAACTAGTATTGCAAATAAAAACCCAGATCATATTTATTTAGAGAAATTGCTTTCTTTTTCTATTAATATTGATGGAAATTTAGCTTCTGTTTGGACACCTTATGAGTTTTATTTTAATGGTAAATTTAGTCATTGTGGCGCAAACTCTTTTCAGTTATTTAATGATAACGGAACCTGGAAAATTATCTATTTAGTTGATATGAGACGAAGAGAAGATTGTAAGTATTTAAAAGAAAAAAATTAACGTTATCTTTGAAGCTTTAAATTATCAATGGCAGAAAAAATACACACAATAAATACAAATAAATGGATAGATAATTATGCCGATTATTTGTATAATTACGCTATTTCTCGTGTTAATAACAGCGATTTGGCCAAAGATCTTGTGCAAGAAACTTTTTTTGCAGGACTAAAATCTGCAAAGAATTTTAAAGGAAAAGCATCTGAAAGAACTTGGTTGGTTTCTATTTTAAAAAGAAAAATTATAGATCATTATAGAAAAATAAATTCTAAAAAAGGACAAGCAGAAGTTCGAATGAATTTTTATAATGATGGTGAAAATGAAGGAGATTGGTTAGAAGAAAGAGTACCACAAAAATGGGACAATACTTCTGAAACTTCTATAGAAAATGAAGAATTAAAAGACCAATTAGAAGCTTGTATAGACAATTTGCCAGAAAAATATGCGATGGTTTTTAGAATGAAAACTGTGCAAGAATTTGAAACAGAAGAAATTTGTAAGGAGTTAGATATTACAGCGTCAAACTTATGGGTTATTATACACAGAGCTAGAACTCAGCTTAGAAAATGTATGGAAGATAACTGGTTTAATAATTAAGAAATGTTTAAGAGTTTAAAAATTACCTGCGACGAAGCCACAACAATTTGTGATAAAAACCAATATGGCGAAGCTTCTATTAAAGAGTTAATAAAGTTAAATATTCACTTTATTAGATGTAGAATTTGTGCTAAATATACCAAACAAAATATGGCTCTAAGTAAACTTTACAAAGGCTATTCTAAAAATTGTAAGAGTATAAAACATTGCTTATCATCAGAAGAAAAAGACGCATTAAAAAATGCTTTAGAAGAAAGCAAACAATAATATAAATAACACTATTAAAAAACGGAACTTATAATTTATAAGTTCCGTTTTTTTGTATTTTTGAACTCTCTTAATCATTATAAAATGCACTTTTTACCAGAAAAATTAGACAATTACGTTGTTGCACATTCGCAAATAGAGCCTAAAATTTTGCAAGAACTTACCAAAGAAACTTGGCAAAAAGTTTTAAACCCTAGAATGTTAAGTGGTGCTTTTCAGGGTAGAATTTTATCGATGATTACAAAATTGATTCAGCCAAAATCTATCTTAGAAATTGGTACTTACACAGGTTATTCTGCTTTGTGTTTGGCAGAAGGTTTGCATAAAGATGGTGAGATAATTACTTTAGATAAAAATGAAGAATTAGAAACGCTTCAAAATAAATATTTCGAAAAATCTGGTTTTAGAAATAAAATTACGCAACATGTTGGTAATGCAATAGAAATTATACCAACGTTAGATAAAAAGTTCGATTTGGTGTTTATAGATGCAGACAAATCTAACTACATAAATTACTTTCATTTAATTATCGATAAAATGAATTCTGGCGGAATAATTTTATCTGATAATGTACTTTGGAGTGGTAAAGTTGTCGAAGAATTAGATCCAAAAGATAAAGACACAAAAGTGCTTTTAGAATATAATAGGTTGTTAAACGAAGATGAAAGAATAGAAACTGTATTGTTACCTATTCGAGATGGTTTAACAATAAGTAGAGTAAAATAAACGTTAAAACTGCCTTTTAATTGGGCCTGTAAAATCGTCTATATCATCTTTAACGGCATTAATTTCTTTGTTAATGTCTTTAGCGATATTTGTATCTAAACCAGTTTTTTCTGAGCTGTCTTTAATTTCTCTTTTAATATCATTGGTGGCATCTTTTACTTGCCTAATACCTTTACCCAAACCTCTAGCAATTTCGGGTATTTTATCTGCACCAAAAACCATTACAACGATTAACATAATTACCATAATTTCTGGACCACTAATAAATAAGAATACTGTATTCATAGTACAAAGATAATCAGTTATTTTTATAAAAAGAATAAACTATAATTGTTTAACGCAATTTTCTAGTTTTCTATATCAAATAACCACATAATTCTGTATTTTTACTAAAAAAAAGATGCTTTTTATTTCTTTTTTAGGTGTTACAATTTTTGTTGGTCTTTTATTAATTTTGGTTATTACAGCACTTGTACTTGCTGCAAAAAGTGAAAGTAATTTACGTTTTTTAATTTGGGGTGCAATTATATTGTTTGTTCCGTTTTTAGGCGCAATTGCATGTATAATTAATTACTACGTTACTAAAAATAAGGTAAAATCTGCTTAAAGATTATTTGAAGTTTAATTTTGCTTGTCTATCATACATAATAATACTTCCGGCAACAGAAACATTTAAACTCAATTCCGATTTAAATTTTACCAAATGATGCGATTTTTCAATTGCAACTTTAGACATTCCGTGATCTTCTGCGCCCAATAAATACACACAACGTTTTGGGTGTTTAAAGGTTTCTAATTGCACTGCTTTTTCATCTAATTCGACACCAACTAACATTGCACCTTTTGGTAGGTTTTTAAAAAAATCATCAAAAGTTTCATAATGAAAATAAGGCATGGCACCCACAGCTTTATGTGTATCGCAAGCTTGTTTTGCATATCTATTGCCAATCGTAAAAATAAAACTTGCACCCATATTTTGTGCAGAACGCCATAAAACGCCTAAGTTTTCTGGTGTTTTTCCATTCTGAATTCCGATACCGAAAAAACCTTGTTCTAAATTGTTTATCATTATTTTTAAAGACGATTTGTTTTAATTATTGGGTATAAAAGTAAATTAAATAAACCAAAATTGATTTTTTTAAGTTTTTTTAAATTTAAATTAAAATTCATTTACTTTTAAAATGTAAATAACTGTAAATCATTATTTTATAATTTCTTATCCCTGAATTCAGAGATAAGAAATTATACCATTTTCAGGGATTGACAAATAGATTTTTATCTATTATGTTTGGTGAAAAAAAATGCTAAAAAATTCTACGTTAAAAGAAAAAGAGATTTTTCCTTCCTATCTATACTAATTTGATATACATATTACTTTGTCGATAATGTTAAATTATAAGGGATAAAAGAACTTTTTTGTAGAGGTATAATAAATGGTTGTGGTTTATATTTCGCCAATTTACTGGCAGAATTGAATACTCCTAAAATTGCAGCTTGTTTAATAACAAAAATTGAATATTAATTACTAATTTTAAACTTAATGAAATGAGAAAAATCAAATTAACTAAACTTTTTACAATCAAAATTCTTTTTTTTGGAATTTTTTTATTTTTGCTTGTATCTTGTGAAATTGAAAATGATGAAATAATATCGCAATCGAGTTATAAATATAAGATAGAAAAAGTAACGTTTCCTCTCTATCAAAATAACATTTCTCTTTTAAAGAAGATAGATGAATTTAACTCTACAAAAAAATCTATCGATAAGTATCAAAATAAAACTACTAATTCAGAAGATAAATATGAAATAAATACAAAAGAAGCTATTTATATAGAGAATACTGAAGGTACACATCACACCTATTCTTTCGAAATATCTAATAAAAATCCTTTAGAATTACAAAATATTGTTTTATCACTTCAAGCTGACGGAAACTATAAAGCATACCTAACAACCTATCAAATCTCAAAACAAGAACGTATTGACATTTATAATGGTGTTTCTGTAGATTTATCTCAAAGAACGTCAATGAAAGAAATAGACATTAACCAATTGGAGTATGTTAATAAAGCAGGTGGCGGTTGTTATGATTTGGTAGAAGTTGGAGAAGAGTGGTGTGACCATCCAGATCATCGATTAGGTGATCTTATTCAAGGCTATTGTAACCATCCAAAAACCGTTTATGGATGGGTAGAAGAACCTTGCCCAGGAATAGGTGGTGGGGGTGTAAGCTTTTCAATAACTAGCTCTGATGTAACTTTATACAACAGCGGTGGTAATTCTAGTTCAAATGGTGGTACTATAACCACTTCTCCTGTATCTCTAGAAGATGAAAGATGTCCTATCGGAAGTGGGAAAATATTTATAAACGGCGAATGTCTTTGTCCTTTAGGTTATATGGAAGATGAAAATGGGAATTGTATTGAAAATGATTGTAACACAACCCAAGAAGATTTAAAAAAAGTATTTCCAACTGCATCAGACAATAAGTTGAAAGAAATTGCAGATGCTATTAATAAATATGGCAAGGATTTTGGTATAGATACTAAAGAAAAGTTACAACATTTTTTAGCACAAGCTGGTCACGAAAGTGACAATTTTAAGACTTTTGCAGAATATACCAATTATCAGGTTAGTTTGTTACATTTAACCTTCAAAAAACATTTTAACCCATATAGTAATCCAACAAAAGATAAGAATAAACAAAACCCAAAAGATTATGAAATAACTAAAGGGAGTAAATACGCTAAAGCAGAAAAGCTTTATAACTTTGTTTATAATGATAAAAATAGAGGTAAAAAATATAAATTAGGTAATACAGAAACAGGAGATGGTTATAAGTTTAGAGGTAGAGGGATTTTTCAGCTAACAGGAAGAGCCAATTACAAAGAATTCAACACTTTCTATCAAAAGAAATATGATAAAACTAAAAACTTGATCGACAAACCAGAATTAGTAGCATCTGACAAAACAATTGCAGTTATAAGTGCATTATGGTTTTATAAAAATAAAGTAACTATAACTATAGATTCCAAGACAACAGTAGAAAGTGTAACAGAACTTGTAAATGGTGAAGATAATGGAATTAATGATAGGAAAAGTAAATTTAAAAAAGCAAAAACAAACATAGACTGTAAATAATAAAATTATGAAAACAAATATAAAAACTTTAATATTACTATTGATACTAACAGTAGCGCTTTACTCTTTTTCAACAATTCAAAGTGCTAATCAGCAAACTAAAGATGAAATTATCGGTACTTGGGTTTCTCAAAAAGATATTAATTGGAAAATGAAATTTACTAATACTAATAAATGTTATTGGTATTATGAAAATACTAAAACTGATGATTTTACATATACTCTAAATAATTATTCTTGTAATAACGAATTAGATTCAGAATATGAATACTTGAAAATAGTTAAGTTTTCAAAAATTCATTGTTATGCTGTAAATGGTATAACAACTTATAATGGAGAAATTTATTTATCTTTAGAATATGATGGAAAACCAAGACCAATGATATTTAAGAAAGAATAATAGAAACCAAAATAGATATGAAAAAAGCATTTAAGTTTAAATTATTTAATTTAAACTTAAATGCTTTTTTCATTTAATGAACGATCATTTCTTCACCAACATTCGTTTAATCTCATTCAATTTCATTAAAGCTTCAATTGGGGTTAAAGCATCTATATTTGTTGCTAAAATTTCTTCTTTAATATTTTCTAATAAAGGATCATCTAATTGAAAGAAGCTCAATTGCATTTCTTCTTCTTGTGTTTGTTTTAAAACATCCTTTACTTCTGAATTTTTGTTGTTTTTTTCTAATTTTTCTAGAATTTTATTTGCTCTATGAATCACCATATTTGGCATTCCAGCAAGTTTAGCAACATGAATACCAAAACTGTGATTAGAGCCACCAGAAACCAATTTACGTAAGAAAATGATGTTATCTTCCAACTCTTTTACAGACACATTAAAGTTTTTAATACGCTCGAATGTTGTGGTCATTTCATTCAATTCGTGGTAATGCGTAGCAAATAATGTTTTTGCTTTGGTTGGGTGTTCATGTAAGAACTCAGAAATAGCCCAAGCAATCGATATTCCGTCATAAGTAGAAGTTCCTCTACCAATTTCATCTAACAAAATTAAACTACGCTCAGAAACGTTATTTAAGATCGATGCAGTTTCGTTCATTTCTACCATAAAAGTAGATTCGCCCATAGAAATATTATCACTGGCACCAACTCTAGTAAAAATTTTATCTACGATTCCGATTTTTGCGTTTTGAGCCGGAACATAACTTCCCATTTGCGCCAATAAAACAATGAGTGCAGTTTGACGTAAAATTGCCGATTTACCAGACATGTTTGGTCCGGTAATCATAATAATTTGTTGCTGATTTCTGTTTAAAACAACATCGTTTGCAATATAGGTTTGATCTATTGGCAATTGTTTTTCTATAACCGGATGACGACCATTTTTAATTTCTAAATCCGTGCTTTCGTCCATAATCGGACGAACATAATTGTTATCAATTGCTAAAACCGAAAAAGACAATAAACAATCTATTTTTGCAATAATTTGTGCATTTTCTTGCACAATTTGTACATATTGAATGATGTATTGCAATAATTTAGAAAAAATTTCTTGCTCTAATTTGGCAATTTTTTCTTCTGCTCCAAGAATTTTAGTTTCGTATTCTTTTAATTCTTCTGTAATGTATCTTTCTGCAGAAACTAAAGTTTGTTTACGTATCCATTCTTCAGGAACTTTATCTTTATGCGTATTTCTTACTTCAATATAATACCCAAACACGTTGTTAAACGCAATTTTTAAACTAGTAATTCCGGTACGCTCGGTTTCGCGCGCCAACATATTGTCTAAATACTCTTTACCAGAGTTAGAAATTGCACGTAAATCGTCTAATTCTTGATGCACTCCGTTGGCTATCGCATTTCCTTTATTGATGTTTACCGGAGCTTCATCAAACAAGGTTTCAGAAATTTTATCAATTAAATCTTGGCAAGTATGTAATTGATTTCCTAAAGATTTTACAGCGTTGTTTTTACTGCTTTCTGCGGATGCTTTTATTGGTAAAATTGCTTTTAAAGAATCTTTTAATAAAACAATTTCTCTTGGAGATGCTTTGCCAGTAGCCACTTTAGAAATTAAACGTTCTATATCAGATACTTGTTTTAATTGATACGTTACGATCTGAGAAAAATCATCAGAATCTATAAAAAACTTTACCAATTCATGACGATTTTTAATCTCGTCGATATTTTTTAAAGGAAGCGCTAACCAACGTTTTAATAAACGTCCGCCCATTGGCGAAATAGTTTTATCTATTATATCTAAAAGGGTTACGGCATTTATAGAATTCGGATTGTACAATTCTAAATTTCGAACAGTAAATCGGTCCATCCAAACATAATTATCTTCTGCAATTCTGCTAATATGTTGTATGTGTTTTAACTGATTGTGTTGTGTTTCCGATAGATAATACAACACTGCACCTGCAGCAATAATTCCGTTTTTAACATCTTGTACACCAAAACCTTTTAAGCTTTTTACCTCAAAATGATTTTGCAAAGTTTCGTTGGCATATTCCTTTTGAAAAACCCAATCATCTAAATAAAAAGTATAATATCTATTTTCAAAAAGTTCTAAAAATTGTTGCTTGTTTTGTTTTTGAACTAAAACTTCACTCGGATTAAAGTTTTGCAACAATTTATCGATGTATTCTGCCGTTCCTTGTGCTACTAAATATTCGCCTGTAGAAACATCTAAAAATGAAATTCCGAGTTGTTTTTTATCAAAATGAACCGCAGCTAAAAAGTTGTTAGTTTTGGTTTGTAAAACTTCGTCGTTTAAAGAAACACCAGGCGTAACCAATTCTGTAACACCACGTTTTACAATGGTTTTAGTCATTTTAGGATCCTCTAATTGATCGCAAATTGCAACACGCATTCCTGCTTTTACCAATTTTGGTAAATAGGTATTTAAAGAATGATGCGGAAAACCAGCCAAAGCAGTTTCAGAATCTGAACCAGCGCCACGTTTTGTCAACGTAATTCCTAAAACTTCTGCAGCCTTTTTAGCATCTTCACCAAAAGTTTCGTAAAAATCGCCAACTCTAAAAAGCAACATTGCATCAGGATATTTGTTCTTGATAGCGTTGTATTGTTTCATTAAAGGCGTTACCTTTTTAGCTTTTGATTTTGCCAAGTTTTAGAAATTTTCTGTTAGTTTTGCGAAGATAGAAAAAAGTCTTTAGCCTTTAGCTCTTAGCCATTAGTTTTCATACCAAACTAGCTAAAAGTAGAAAGCTAAAAGCTAAAAGTTTAAAACATGAGGAAATTAAAAAATAACGAATTAGGTAGAATAACTGTTGATGAGTTTAAAACAGTAAAAAAAACACCAATTATTGTAGTTTTAGACAATATTAGAAGTTTAAATAATATTGGTTCTGTTTTTAGAACTAGCGATGCTTTTTTAGTTGAAAAAATATATTTGTGTGGTATTTGTGCTACACCACCAAATAAAGAAATTCATAAAACGGCTTTAGGTGCAACAGAATCTGTTGATTGGGAATATGTAGAAGATACATTAACTTTAATTGAAAAACTAAAAGCAGAAAATGTAAAAGTTTTAGCAATAGAACAAGCAGAAAACTCAACAAAACTAGATACTTTTTATCCGAAGAAAACAGAAAAATATGCCATTGTAATGGGTAACGAGGTAAAAGGTGTACAGCAAGAGGTTGTAAATGCTTCCGATATGTGTATCGAAATTCCGCAATTAGGCACCAAACATTCGCTAAATATTTCGGTTACTACAGGTGTTGTTATTTGGGATTTGTTTCAGAAATTACAATAGAAACTTTTTTATTAAAAATGAAAGGACTAATTTTATGGTGCTATAAATTTAAGAAGTAAACACTTCTTTTTGAACTATGAAAAAAGAAATACCTCTCCTACTTTTATTTAACGTATTTGCTGTTTTTAATGCATTTACGCAAACACCAAAAGATTCACTAAATTTTTATTTAGACAATGCTAAAGGATCTAAAAAGGTTACATATCTTAAAAGAGCTATTACCTTACTAGAAGATTTAAAAATAGATTCTTTAATACAACAAACTAGTATAGAATATGCCAAAGAAAGTTATTTTGCGAAAGATACTTTGGGTTTAACTTTTTCTAAGAATAAATTACAAAATCATTTTAAACGCAGTAAAGATTCTTTTTCTTTAGCTAAGGCTTACCATTTTGCCGCTTTAAATCATAAAATAAAAAATAATTTAGATAGTAGTTTTTACTATTATCAAGAATCTAAAAAAATTTTTATAGGTTTAAAAGATTCTGTAGAAACCGGACGAAGATTGCTCTCTATGGCGATACTTCAAGTTAAAGAACTCGATTATTTAGGTTGTGAAACAACCGCTGTAGAAGGTTTAAAATATATAGAACCTGCCCAAGATAAAGAATATAGAACTCTAATTTCTTTATATCAAACCTTAGGAAATGCTTTAGGCCACTTAAACAGACCTCAAGAATCTAGAGCCTATTATATAAAGGCAAGAGAAATGGCTAAATTTAATACGGTAACCTCTAGAAGAGAAGTTAACTATTTAAATTTATATAATAATATTGGCGCAACTTACGTAGATGAGGGTAATTTTGATAAAGCAATTGCTTTGTTTAAAGAAGGTTTACGTTTTGATAGTATAGCCATAAAATACCCAAGACAATATCAAAATTTATTAGGAAGTTTATCTTCTGTATATTTTAGACAAGGTAAAATTGATAAAGCAATTTCTGGTTATAAAACAGTTTTAGAAGGAAGAAAAAAATCTAAATACGTTTATGGTGAAAGTGTTTCACATAGTTTATTAGCAGAAGCTTACATGAAAAATAAACAATATAATTTGGCAAAAAAACATGCTTATATTGGTTTAGAGTTAGGTAAAAAAACAAGAAATAACGAGCAAGTTTTAGACTGTTTACAATTTTTAACTGAGTTAACTTTTGGTGAAACAGCCAAAAAGCATTTTAAAGAATATGTTCAATTAAAAGATAGTTTATTTACCAGAGAAAGAACTCGAAAAAATCAATTTGCCAAGGTTATATACGAAACCGAAAAAAAAGAAAAAGAAAACACAAGTTTAAAAGTAGAAAATCAACGTAAAGAACTACTAATAAAAAGTGAAAAACAACAAAAAACGATTGGCTTTTTAGTTGCAGGCGCTGGTATTCTTTTTATTGGTTTTGGTGCAAATATTGTTGCTAGTAGAAGAAAAAAAATACTTTTTGAAGCTAAACTATTACAAGTAGAAGCCAGAGAAAAAGAAAGACAACAAATTGCTAAATCTTTACATGATGAGGTTGCTGGCGATATTAGAATGTTGCATTTAAAATTAGAGAAATCTAATCAATTAGAAGAGGCAAATAGTCTAAATATTATAAAAGACAATGTGCGTAATTTGTCGCATCAACTAAGTAGCGAGAGCTTTGATAAAGTATCGTTTAAAGACCAAATTATAAACTTAGTATCAGATTATTTTGAGCCTAATTTTAGAATTAAAATACATGGTTTAGATACTATTCTATGGAAAGAAATTAATAATTCTATAAAAAGAACCTTGTTTTTAACTATTAGAGAAAGTATTCAAAACGCTAAGAAATATGCAGAAGCAACAGAGCTAATTTTAAGTTTTTCTGGAAGTAAAAAGAATCTAATTTTAGAAGTTTCTGATAACGGAATAGGTTTTGATGTAACTGCAAATAAAAACGGAATAGGTTTAAAAAATATTAGAGAAAGAGTAGAAGATTTAAACGGTGTTTTTACTATTGATAGTGAGCTAGAAAAAGGAACAACTATTAAAATTGATATTTCAAAAAATGGAAAATAAAATTAAAATTTTAGTTGTTGATGATCATCAATTAGTTATTCAAGGAATTTTATGTTCTTTAAAAGATATAGGAGATTTTGATGTTGTAACAACAAATAGTTGTGATGAAGCCTTTCTATTGATAAAACAAAGTCAAAACACCAAGCCCTTTCAGCTTTTATTTACAGATTTAAGCTTTGATAATTCTACAGAACAAACAAAACTAGATGGCGGTGAAGAATTGATTAAAGCGATTAAAAATAATGGTTTAGATATAAAAATAGCAGTAATAACAGGGCATACAGAAACCAATAGAGTATACAATGTTATTAGTAACTTAAACCCGAACGCTTATTTACTAAAAAGTAAATGTGATGCAGCAGAAATTGGTTTTGCATTAACTAAAATGTTGGCTAACGATTATTATTATACGCATGAAATTCATCAGAAAATAATGCGTAGAAACATCGTTCAAATACAAATGGATGACATTGCTATACAAGTCTTAAAAGAGTTGCCAAATCAGCCTAAAATAAGCAATTTAGAAGGTGTTATTAAAAAGAGTGATGGTTCTATTGTAAAACTTAGATCTATAGAAACAAAATTAGCGAATCTTAGAACAGATTTAAACGCAAATAATAATACAGACTTAATTTTAAAAGCAAAAGAATTAGGTGTAATCGATTAAATGTTGTTTTTGCGGAAAATAACATTTCAAATTACGGATTTCCACAAAGTTATTTTTTTTACTAATACTATATTTGTCTTGTAGATAATGATAACTCAATCATCTATAAAGAATGGGATTAATTGCGAGAAATGAGATTAGGGGCTTATTTTTTATCAATTATGAAGAAAAAGGAGAAAGCCTTTCTGTTAATTCAGAAAGGCTTTTTAAATACCTAAAATCATTTTTGCAATCATAAAATAAATTAAGATTCCAAAGATATCGTTACTAGTAGTAATAAAAGGGCCTGTTGCAATTGCCGGATCGATACCTCTTTTGTGTAGAAATAATGGCACAAATGTTCCTATTAATCCAGCAATAATAATTACGACTACTAGAGATACAGAAATTGCAAGAGAAAGATTCACTTCTCCTTTGTAGATCCAAACAAAAATAAATAGAAATAGGGCTAAAATAACACCATTTAAAGCGGCCAAAAGCATTTCTTTTAATAACCTACTGTAAATACTTCCTTTTACATCATCATTAGCCAAACCTTGTACAATAATTGCAGATGATTGTACACCAACATTACCAGCCATGGCCGCAATTAATGGTGTAAAAAAGAAAAGCGTACCGTATTTAGAGAAAATATCATGAAAACCTTCCATAATAATAAACGCACCAACTCCACCAACTAAACCCAAAAACAACCATGGTAAACGAGCTTTAGTTAGTTCGAAAATACTATCATCAGAATCTACATCTTGAGTTAAACCAGCTGCCATTTGATAATCTTTGTCTGCTTCTTCTTTTAAAACATCTACAATATCATCAATTGTAATTCTACCTAACAAAATGTTATTGTCGTCTACAACAGGTATGGCTTCTAAATCATATTTTGCCATAATTTTTGCGACTTCCTCATCATTTTCATTAACATTAACTGCGTCTACTTTTGTTTTAGAAATTTCGGCAATTTTTTGTTCTGCTTTGGCAATTATTAAGTCTTTTAAAGACAATCTACCAACCAGTTTATCTTGTTTATCTACAACATAAATAGAGTGTACTCTAGTTACTTCTTTTGCTTGTCCTCTAATTCTTCGCATACAACCAGCAACCGTCCAAGTTTCATAAACTTTTACCAATTCTTTAGCCATTAAAGCACCTGCTGTATTGTCTTCGTAAGACAAAAGTTCTTTGATGTCTGCAGCTAATTCATCATCTTCTAAAGCATCTATTACGCGTTCTTGGCGTTCTTCTGATAGTTCACCAATAATATCTGCAGCATCATCAGAATCCATTTCACCAACTTCATCTGCAATTTCTTTAGCAGATAAGTTTTCTAAAATTTTTTCTCTGGTATCTTCATCTAATTCAGTAAGAATTTCTGATGTTTTTTCGCTATCTAAAAGCTTGATAATATAAATAGCTTCATCAAAATTTACTTCATCTAAAACCTCTGCAATATCTGCAAAGTGTACATCTTCAAAAAGTTCTTTAATTGCAGCATCATCATTCTTATAGATTAAGCCAATTAAATTCTCTAGAAATTCATCAGTAATTTCAAATGCCATTTTCTATTAATTTTTGAGTGAGAGAAATAAAATCTTTTACAGATAATTGTTCTGGTCGTTTGGCAAATATAGGGTCTTCTTTTAAAGAATCCGAAAGTTGAAAAGACTTTAAACTAGAGCGTAACATTTTTCTACGTTGATTAAAAGCGGTTTTTACAACTCTAAAAAATATTTTTTCGTCTACTGGTAAAGAATAATCTTTTTTTCTGATTAATCTAATTACGCCAGAATCTACTTTTGGCGGCGGATTAAACACCGTTGGTGGTACCGTAAATAAGTATTCTACATCAAAAAAAGCTTGTGTTAAAACAGATAGAATTCCGTAGATTTTACTTCCTTCTTTTTCCGCCACTCTCATAGCAACTTCTTTTTGAAACATACCTGCAAATTCTGGTACAAATTCTTTATTTTCTATGGCTTTAAAAACAATTTGAGTAGAAATGTTGTACGGAAAGTTACCGATGATTGCTACTTGTTTTTTTTGAAATATTTCTTGAATATCTTTCTTTAAAAAATCGCCTTCGATTATAGAAAAATGCTCTTTAGATGTGTTTAAGTTTATATGTTCTAAAGGAAAAGTGTCGTGTAAATATGCAACAGACTCTCGGTCTAATTCCATTACAGTTACTTTTGCTTTTTTTTCTAATAAATATTTGGTTAAAACGCCCATTCCTGGTCCTATTTCTAAGACATCGTCATAACCGTTTTCTGTTAAAGCATCTGCAATATCTTTTGCAATACTTTCATCCGTTAAAAAATGCTGACCTAAATGTTTTTTTGCTTTTACAGACACAATCTTTGTTTTTATCCTTCTAAGGCAAAGGTACAGTTTAAAAGGCGTAATTTTTATTAAGTTATAAAATTATACAAACCCTCTTTTGGGTTTAACAAAACTAAATTATTCTTTTTTTAAATTTAGAGAAAGCAGAAGTATACCAAAACCTAAACCAACTAAAAAACCGGCAATAGTTTCTTCTGGTTCTATGCCCCAATTTAGATAAGCAAGAATAGCACCAAAAACCAATAATAAAATACTTAAAATTTGTATTTTTTTCTATTTCTATAAAAAAATAACTTCATTTAATTACTTACACTTGTTGGAAAAAATTCTTTTACAACCTTTAATTCTGTTCTAAAAGCTAACATTTTATCTGCAAACTTTTTTAGAGCTTCTAAGCGTAAATTATTTGCATCTATTTTGTAATACGATTCTAAATCTTCTCTAGATGCTGCTGTGTATTGTATAGAATATGTTTTACCACCCATTTCTTCTTCTACCAAAACCTCTGTAAGTTTTGCTGATGTAAATTTACCAGTGTCTAAAACTTTTACAACATGAGATTCTATCCAAGTTAACCACTCGTTATGCACAGTGTTATCTATGTTTACTGTTACGTTATATATATACATTTTATACTTTTAATTGTTATTGATTATTTACTGCGAAACATTATCGCCTCTTAATTTTCTAAACTTTTTTCTGGCGTCTACTAAATAGATGCTAGAGGTATAATCGAAAATTATTTTCTGATAATATTCTTGTGCTTTTTCTGAATTTTTAAGATGATTGTTATAGGTTTCTGCCATCATAAAATAAACATCATCTGTTAAAAAACCTTGATTATCTGCTGCTATAATTTTATCTAAAGCTGTTATTGCTTCTGTATATTTTTGTTGTTTAATAAGAAGTTTTGCTTTAAAAAATAGCACATCATCATAAATTACTTCGCTAGGTATAAAACCATTTATAAAAATATCTTTTCTAGTAAATAACGAGTTTAATTCTGATAGTGCAGCCTCATCTTTGTTTTGAAAAGCAAGTAATTCTGCTTTAGCTAATTGCTTTAATCCAGACGGAATAGAATCTACAGGCTCATTATCTGATATTTTTAAAAATAGGTTTACTGCATCATTCGCAATTAATTGTGTTGTAGAACCTTTTAAAACTTTTAATTGTGCTTTTGCCCATTCGAAATCGCCTTTAAAATAACTTGTTTGTGCTACTTTAAACCTTGCTTCTTGTGCTAATTCGTGATTTTTTAGTTGTGTTTGAATTTGAGAAAAATAAATGAGTGCTTTATTAAACTTGTTAGTAAACACAAGAACGTCGCCAAGTTTTAGTTTAATTCTAGCCTTATCAAATTTTGAGTTTGCATAACTTAAAGCTTCTTCTAAAACTGTATTTGCTTGCAGAGGTTCGTTTTTAGTAAACGTTAAATAATCTGCATAAGCAACTTGTAATTTTATAGTTGCACTGTTTTTACCAAAAGCTAAAAACAAGTTTGTGAAAAGGTTTTCTGTTTCTGGATTTTTAGTTTCAATGGCAATTTTCATCAAAAATAAATGTGCATTAATAGTTTCGCTTTTGGTAGATGATTTTTCTACAATAAAATCGAAACACTGTTTAGCAGCTTCAAAAAATTTATTTTCGAAAGCAATTTTACCTAAGGTAAAAATTGCCCCTAGATCTTGGGTGTTTCTTTGGTAAAGTGCTTTTTCTTGTATAAATGCTTTGTTATAATCTTTTTGTTGGGTAAAAAGCCAACTTAAAAGTGTATTCCAAACATCTTTTGGGTTACTAGCAGATTTTCTTAAAAGTGTTTTTCTAAATAAAATGTTTGCCTCATTTTCTGAATCATCTGTAATGTATTTGCTAGTATATCTTTGTACAAGGTCGAAATATTGTTCATTTTTATCAACCAAATCTATATACGATTCAAACATTTTTTTAAAATCGCCTTTCTCGCCATAAATTTGAGCAATTTGAAAATTATAATTTGCGTTTTTATTTGCTTCCATGGCTTTCTCATACGCCAAAATTGCATTGTCAAGTAGGTTATAATCTTTAAACAAGCGTCCTATTATTCCGCCATAAGAAGGTATTTTATCCAAAGAATTTAACGCTAGTTTATAATTTTCTGAAGCTTTTTCTGTTTGTTGTTGTCTTTGGTAATTATAGCCTAAATAAACATATAAATATGCCTGACTTTTATTCGCCTTAATTCTGCCTTTTAGTAAGTTTTCTGCTAAAATAAATTGATCTGTTTCTTGGTAACAAGAGATTAATCTACTTAAATACGTTGTATTAAAAGGACTAGAAGTATAAAGTTTCTTATAAATTTGTGTAGCTTTTTCATAAGCACCTTCTCGATAATAATTTTCTGCTAAGAGGTAATTATTTTTAGCATTTGTTTGCACTTTGTTTTGCGACACTGCTAAGGTGCTAATTGCTAGAAAAATAAGTAGAAATATTCTCTTCATCAAAATCAAAGATACTTAAGATTTATGTTAATTTTTTATTAAACCAAACGTATTTTACATCTTCTTTGTAACATTTTGGCACAAAACTTGTCTTTAAGATATAACAACTAATTAAAACTTAAAATTATGAAAACTTTTTCTACCCAATACGAAACTGCAAAAAGAAACTCTATAGAGTTTATGCAAAAAGGACAAATAAGTGCTTACTTAAATGCTTTAGTAGAAATGAATAAATATAAAAGACTAATGGTAGCTGTTATAGCTAACTAGATTAATTTTCAGTATCAGTTTACAGCTAAATTTTAACTAAAAATAGTTAATAACTGCAAACCGAAACTGAATACTTTGTATTAAAAATTAATTTATTATGTCGAAACCGCAATAAGGTACTAAAACATCTGGTATTTTAATTCCGTCTGCAGTTTGGTAATTTTCTAAAATTCCGGCTAAAACCCTTGGTAAAGCTAAAGAACTACCATTAAGAGTGTGTGCTAATTCGCTTTTACCTTCTTTGTTTTTAAAACGTAATTTTAACCTGTTTGCTTGAAATGTTTCGAAATTAGAAGCAGAACTAATTTCTAACCAACGATCTTGTGCTGTCGAAAACAACTCAAAATCGAAAGTTAATGCAGATGTAAAACCTGTATCGCCACCACACAAACGTAAAATTCTGTAAGGTAATTTTAGTTCTCTTAAAATATCTTTAATATGCTCTACCATTCCGTTTAAAGCATTGTAAGAATTCTCTGGATGTTCTATGCGCACAATTTCTACTTTATCAAATTGGTGCAACCTGTTTAACCCACGCACATGTGCACCATAACTACCAGCTTCTCTTCTAAAACAAGGCGTATAACCCGTTACAGTTATAGGAAAATCTGTTTCTTGTAATAAATTACCACGAAACATATTTGTAATTGGCACTTCTGCCGTTGGTATTAAATACAAATCATCTACTGTAGAATGATACATTTGTCCGTCTTTATCTGGCAATTGCCCAGTTGCAGTTGCAGAATCTGTATTTACCAAATGTGGTACTTGTACTTCTTTATAACCCGCTTTAACATTTTTATCTAAAAAATAATTAATTAAAGCACGCTGTAATCTAGCGCCTTTACCTTTGTAAACAGGAAAACCAGCACCAGCAATTTTGGTACCCAACTCAAAATCTATAATATCATATTTTTTAGCTAATTCCCAATGTGGCAAAGCATTTTCACCCAAATTAGGTATTGTACCTTCGCTAAAAATATTTTCGTTGTCTTCTTCAGAATTTCCTGCTTTTACAGAAGCATGTGGTACATTTGGTATTTGGTACAACAAGTTTTGTAACTCATCAGAAAAAGTAGCTAATTTTTCTGTTAGCTCTTTAGATTGTTCTTTTAACTGACTAGTTTTTTCTTTTAAAACATTTGCTTTTTGTACTTCACCAGACTTAAAAAGACCACCAATTTCTTTGGATAATTTATTAGATTCGGCCAAAGTATTATCAAGAGAAACTTGCGTTGCTCTTCTGTTTTCATCTGCCGATAAAACTTGTTCTACAATTGTTTCTGCGTTTGCAAAATTACGTTTTGCTAAACCCTCTAAAACAGTTTCTTTGTTGTCTCTAATAAATTGTACTTGTAACATATTTTCTATGAATTATGAAATGCAAATATATAATTTGTGTTGTAGTTTTACCACGAATTATTAAATAATTAAGAATGTTTAAAAAGGATAACTTTTTTAGAGAAAGTAAATCGATAATTACTATAATTCGCAATTGTTTTTGATGTAAACACGGGCAGTTTCTTCGTCTTTTTTTAGTTGAAGAACTAGATGATCTATCGAATCGAATTTATGTTCGTCTCTAAGAAAATAAATCAATTCTATTGTTAAATTCTTATCGTATAAATTGTCGTTAAAATCAAAAAAATGCACTTCTATTGTTTGATGATTTCCGTTAACGGTTGGTCTGTTACCAATATTCATCATACCAAAAATGGTTTTAGAATCAATAGTAGATTTTACAACATAAACTCCTGTTTTAGGAATTAACTTATACGTTTCTTTAACATCTAAATTTGCCGTAGGAAAACCAATTTTACCGCCTAATTTTTTGCCATTTACAACTTTACCATTCAATAGAAAATTATACCCTAAATAGTTGTTTGCAGTTTTTAAATTTCCAGCATGTAAAGCGCGCCTAATTTTTGTAGAACTTACAGAAACATCATCTATATCTTGTGCCGGAATTTCTTCTACCGTAAAATCGTATAAATGGCTATATTCTGTTAATTGCTCTATGTTACCTTCTCTGTTTTTACCAAAATGATGATCGTAACCAATAATCAATTTAGAAATATTAAAAGTATTTACTAAAATATCTCGAACAAACTCTAAGGCTGTAGTTCTAGAAAATTTTTTACTAAAAGGATGAATAATTAAGTAATCTAACCCTGTTTTTTCTAACAGTTTTGCACGCTCATCAATAGTATTTATCAGCTCTATGGTTGCATCTTTTTGTAAAACCATTCTTGGATGCGGAAAAAAGGTAAGTAAAACAGATTTTTTTCCTGCATTTTTTGCTTCAGATACTAGTTTTTCTAATATTTTCTGATGCCCAAAATGAACACCATCAAAAGTACCAATTGTTACAAAAGTTTTTTCGTTTGTAGAGAAATTTGCAATATCATTAACTACTTTCAAGTGTATCTAGTTTTAATAGTAACAAATGTACAATTTCTGAATGTTTAAATTCATAGAAAAATAATTTTTTCGAATGCTAGATACCTTATTTTTATGCCTATTTTTTATTGATTACATAAAATTGACACCCAAATAATAAATAATTCAAAAAAAATTGTATTTTGCATATTAGTTAACAAATTAATTCAAATTATGATAAAAAAGATTTTACTAATTGCGTTTATAGCTTTTAGTAGCATTACTATGGTTGCACAAACCACAGTAACTGGTACAGTTAAAGATGCAAAAACAGGAGAGACACTTCCAGGTGCAAATATTAAAATTGAAAACAAAGCTGTAGGTACTAATACAGATTTTGATGGAAATTTTGTGTTAAAGGTTTCAGATAACCCGCCATTTACCTTAGAAGTTTCTGTGTTAGGTTACAAAATGGAAAAGATAGAAGTAACAAAAAACAATCAAAAAGTTACAGTTTCTTTAACAGAAAATGAAACGTCATTAGATGAGATTGTAGTATCTGCTTCTAGAACTCCAGAACGTATTATGGAGTCTCCGGTTACAGTAGAAAGATTAGATGCAAGAGCAATAAAGAACACTTCTGCACCTTCTTTTTATGATGGATTAGAAAACTTAAAAGGAGTAGATGTTAATACAAACAGTTTAACATTTAAATCTGTAAATACAAGAGGTTTCGCAACTTTTGCAAATACACGTTTTATGCAGTTAGTAGATGGTATGGATAATTCTTCGCCAGCATTAAACTTTGCCATTGGTAACCTTTTAGGAATGTCTGAGTTAGATGTAAATACAGTTGAATTATTGCCAGGAGCATCTTCTGCATTATATGGAGCAAATGCATTTAACGGTATTATGTTTATGACAAGTAGAAGTCCTTTTAATGATCAAGGAATCAGTTTTTCTTATAAATACGGTTTAACAAGCCAAAAAGCAGCAGGAGACAATAGTTTTCATGATGTAAGTATTAGAATGGCATATGCTTTTTCTGATAAATTGGCAGCAAAAGCATCTCTTTCTTACTTAAAAGGAACAGAATGGTTTGCTACAGATTATAGAAATACTAGAAATGGTAAATATGCTGTAGGGGATAGATCTATTAATGACTATGATGGTTTAAATATTTATGGTGACGAGGTTGCTATTGATTTAGGTGGTGCTGTTGGTAGAGTTAGTAGAACTGGTTACCAAGAAGTAGACTTAATGAAAGATTATGAAGCAAAAAGTGTTAAATTAAATACAGCTTTACATTATCGTCCTTTTGGAGATGATAGATTAGAATTAATATTTAACTCTAAGTTTGGTGTAGGTAACACAATATATCAAGGTGCTAATAGGTATAATATTAGAGACTTTTATTTAGCGCAACAAAAATTAGAATTAAGAGGAAAAAACTTTTTTGTGAGAGGTTATGTAACAACAGAAGACGCAGGTAACTCTTACGATTCTCGTTTTGCTGCAATTAACGTTAACAGAAAATGGAAATCAGACCAAGATTGGTTTACACAATATGCAGGTACTTATTTAGTAACTGGTTCTCATGCAGCAGCAAGAGCAGCAGCAGATACAGGGCGTTTAATTCCAGGAACTAGCGAGTTTCAATCTGCATTCGACCAAGTTACTGCAGATCCAAATTTAGTTACTGGTGCTAGATTTCAAGATCAAACTAAATTATACCATAGTGATTTGAATTACAATTTTCAAGATATAATCGATTGGGCAGAATTTCAAGTTGGAGGTTCTTATAGAAGATATTCTTTAAATTCTAACGGAAGTATTTTTACAGATTATGATGGTCCTATAGATTATGACGAATTTGGTGTTTACACTCAAATGCAGAAAAAATTCTTAGAAGAAGATCGTTTAAAATTTACTGCTTCTATTCGTTATGACAAAGCACAAAACTTCGACGGAAACTTTTCTCCAAGAATATCTTTAGCGTATGCTGCAGGAGAGAATAAGAATGATAACTTTAGAGCTTCTTTCCAAAAAGGATTTAGAAATCCAACAACTCAAGATCAATACATTGGTTTAGATGCAGGTGCTGCTATTTTAGTTGGTTCTGCACCAGATAATTTAGATAGATATACTAGTTCTCCTTTAAATGTAAGTACAGCAGGACAACCACTAGTTGGTGGTGCTACAACTACACTTTCTGGTAGATTAGCATACGAAAACTCATTTTCTGCTAGTTCAGTACAAAATGGTACACCTACAGCATCTGTAGCACCATTAGTAAAACCAGAAGAGGTTACTGCTTTCGAATTAGGATATAGAGGTTTAGTAAATGCTGGAGAATCTAGAATTACTGTAGATTTGAGCACATACTATAACAGCTACAACAATTTTATCTCTGGTAAAAATGTTCTAGTTCCTTTTTACGGTACAGTAGGAGATAACAGTTTGTCTTTATTAGCGCTTCAAAACGGAGACTTTAAAGCTTTTCAAGTATACACAAACACAACAGCAGATATTAGTTCTTATGGTGCTTCTTTAGGTTTAAATACTAAAATTTTAAATGGTTTCGATTTAGGTGTAAATTATACTTATGCTAAATTTGATTTTGATCAATCTTCAGATCCAGATTTCGAGGCTGGTTTTAATACCCCAGAGCACAAGGTGAAATTACAGTTTGGAAATCCAAATTTATTTGAAAATTTTGGTTTCAATATCAATGCTAGATGGCAAGGAGATTACTTATGGGAATCTACTTTCCTAGATGCAACTATCGAGTCTAGAACTCTAATAGATGCTCAAATTAACTATTCTGTACCAAGTATTAAATCTGTATTTAAGTTAGGTGGTGCTAACTTAGGTGGTAAAGAATATTTTAGTGCGCCAGGAGTTGGAGCCATCGGTTCTCAATACTACATTTCTTGGACAATTAATAACTAATAAAAAATACGATATTATATGAAGAATTATAAATATATAGGATTATTACTTTTATCAATCGGTATTACATCTTGTGATGTAAATAACGATTTAGATCCAATTGTAGAAGAAACAGGGCCAGTTGTACAAATTGATGCTAATGGTGTAGATTTTTCTAATTATGTAGCCGTAGGCGCTTCTTTTACTGCTGGTTTTACAGACGGTGCACTTTTTATAAAAGCACAGGAAAATTCATTTCCAAATACATTAGCTTCAAAATTTAGTGTAGTTGGTGGCGGTGACTTTAACCAACCACTAATGGAAGATAATATTGGAGGTTTTGTTTTAGGAGGAACAGCAGTGCAACCACCAAGATTATATTTTAATGGTGAAGGTCCAACAAGGTTAACAGATATACCTACAACTAGTTTAGGTGTTAGAGCAAACGGAACTTCATTTCATAATTTCGGAATTCCTGGTGCAAAAAGTTTTCATTTAACTTTTCCAGGTTATGGTGCTGCAAACCCATATTTTGGAAGAATGGCTTCTAGCGCAACAGCTTCTGTTTTAAGTGATGCAGTTGCTGCAAATCCAACATTTTTTACATTATCTGAAGTAGGAGGTAACGATGTTTTAGGTTATGCTACTTCTGGTGGAGATGGATCGGATATGATTACGCCAGCAGCAACTTTTGATGCTTCTTTTAACGGAATGGTAAATGCTTTAACGGCAAACGGTGCTAAAGGTGTTTTAGCAACAGTACCAGATATTACTTTATTACCTCACTTTACAACAGTTCCTTACAATCCTTTAGATCCTTCGGATACTACTTTAAAGGCTCAAATACCTTTATTAAACTCTGTTTATGGTGCAGTTAACCAAATTTATGCGGGTGCAGGAGAACCAGAAAGAGCAATTGTATTTTCTGAAACAGAAACTAACGCAGTTGTAATTTTTGATGAAGATGCTACAGATTTATCTGCAGCAATTACAACTACATTAGCAGCAAGCCCAACTTTTGTGCCTTTTGTACAATCTCTTGGTTTGCCAGAACAAGCAGCTCCTTTAGTTGCAGGTTTATTAGGTCAGCAATACGGAAAAGCAAGAGCAGCAACTTCTGCGGATTTATTTGTATTACCAAGTAGTGCTGTAATTGGTACAGTAAACATGACAGCTGCTGGGGCTTTAATAGCTCAAAGTAACGGTCTTTTACCAGCTACTTTAGCAGGTCAATTTTCTGCAGAAGGTGTTACACTTCCTTTAGGTGATCAATGGGTTTTAACACCTCAAGAGCAGCTAGAAATTAAGACTGCAACAGACGGTTATAATGCCACAATTACAAGTGTTGCCAATGCAAAAGGTTTGGCAATAGTAGACTTAAATGCTATTTTAAGTGAAGCTGCTAATGGTATTAAGTTTGATAGATATACATTAACACCTTCTTTAGTAACAGGTGGTTTAGTTAGTTTAGATGGTATTCATTTAACGGGTAGAGGTTATGCCTTAATGGCAAATAAAGTTTTAGCTGCAATAGATGCTACTTATGGTAGTAATTTTACTGTTGCTACAGATGGTTTAGCAAAAGCAGATGATTTTCCTACAAACTATTCTCCTGCTTTAAAATAAATAGCAGAATAGATGATATTAAAAAAGGCTGAGAATTTTAATTCTCAGCCTTTTTTAATATCCGGAAGTTTTAGGTTCAATTATTCATTAGTTTTCTACAGAGTGATTTTATTTAGTTTATAATAACCTTTTTAGGCTTTATTTAAATAGTTTTACACAAGATGGCAGTGAAATAATAATGGCTTTTGTTTTAGTTTGCTTAATCAAGTTTATTTAATAAAAAAAGACGACTGTGAAGCCGTCTTTTTTATGATATTAAAAGTTTGTATTAGTTACCGATTAAAGAAGCTCTAGCACCACCATTATTAAATAATGCTCTCATTCTATTTCTTTGACCATCTGTAAACATGTACATACAAGCATCATCAGTATAATCCATGTAGTTCATTGTCATATCTGTTGTTTTACAATTTACAGTAGGAAAGGTTGGACACCCATAATTTGGTCCATCAGAACTAGGTGTATCTACAACAAAATCATCTTGACGACATCTACCGTCTCCCCAAATATGACGTAAGTTTAAGTAATGACCAACTTCATGTGTACCTGTTCTACCTTTATTAAAAGGAGCAGAAACATATCCTGTTGTACCGAAGTATTGAGGTGAAATTACAACACCATCTGTTGCAGAGTTTCCTCCAGGGAATTGAGCATATCCTAAAATACCACCACCAATTTCTGCTACCCAAATATTTAAATGTGTGTTTGGTGTAATAGGAGGGTAAGCACTTTTTACAGCGTTATTTGTACCCCATGCAGTGTTAGAGTTAGCATATCTAAATGTTCCTGCTAAAGTAAATTCTATTCCAGCATCTGTTGCATCATTTTCAAATGTAGATCCAGAAGGTAAATTTAAATCAGAATTTGCTTTTCTAAAATCTTGATTTAAAACATTAATTTGAGAAGTAACTTGAGCATTACTTATATTTTGATTTGAGTTACTATAAACAATATGAACATACACAGGAATGTTTATAATGCCCAAATTATCATTGATAGGTGTAACATCTACATCTGAAGAATTTCCACCGCCACCATTAGATCCGCCGTCTTTTACAGGTTTACCTTTTGCGTTTATAAACTTTCTTGTTGCGTATTCTACATCATACATTTTTTTGTATAGACCAGGTATTTCATTTAATTGCCTGTTTAATACTTGCATAGAGTAGCATTGTTTTTGTTTTTTTGAAGTACCTTTTGCTTCATATTCGTCTGTATGAACATAAAAGTCACTCATGTCTATTTTTGATTGTTGGTCTAAAGCTACTTCTGGGTCATTTTCTTGGCATCCCATAAAAGTACCTGCTGCAATTAATAATCCTAATAATCCTTTTTTAATCATTTCTCTAGTTTTTGGAGGTTTTAATAATTGTTAAACTATGTTAATAAATTATGCTATTTGTATTTTAATTACAAAAAAAATATCAAATTTTTATCAAATAAGTTAATTTATTAACATTGCTAATATAGGTTTTTTAATTGGATAACAAAATTTTTAAATTAAAAAGGCTGAGAATGTAAATTCTCAGCCTTTTTTAATTTTTAATAAATATCCTTTTTTAAGAAAGCATTCTAACCGCTCTTTTTACTCCGTTAACAAAAACATCTATTTCTTCTTTTGTATTGTAAAAAGAAAACGAAGCTCTAACTGTACCCGGAATTTTATAAAAATCCATGATAGGTTGTGCACAATGATGGCCTGTTCTTACTGCTATGCCCAATTTATCTAAAATTGCACCAATATCATAAGGATGAATTTCTTTTACGTTAAAAGAGATTACAGCGGTCTTATTCGATGTGTTTCCGTAGATTTTTAAACCTTCTATCTTTAAGAGTTCTTCCGTTGCGTATTTTAACAATTCATCTTCATAATTTGCTATGTTTTTAAAACCTACAGAGTTCATATAATCTATTGCAGTTCCAAAAGCAATACCACCACAAATGTTTGGTGTTCCGGCTTCAAATTTATGAGGTAAACCAGCATATGTAGTTTTTTCAAAAGAAACAGTCGCAATCATTTCTCCACCACCTTGATACGGTGGTAATTTATGCAACCACTCTTCTTTACCATACAACATACCAACACCTGTTGGGCCACAAAGTTTATGAGCAGATGCTACATAAAAATCAACATCTAAAGCTTGTACATCGGGTTTTATATGCGGTGTTGCTTGGGCACCATCAATTAAAACAGCTCCATTAAATTGATGTGCTTTGGCAATAATTTCTTCTATAGGATTTACAGTTCCTAGTGCATTCGAAACATGGTTGCAAAAAACTAATTTCGTTTTTTGGTTTACTAAAGAATGGTAAGCTTTCATGTCTAAAGAACCGTCTTCTAACATCGGAATTACTTTTAAAATAGCACCTGTTTTTTCACATAACATTTGCCACGGTACTATGTTAGAGTGATGTTCTAAAGCAGAAACGATAATTTCATCATCTTTTTCTAATAATGCAGAAAATCCAGAGGCAATCATATTAATACTGTGTGTTGTACCAGAAGTTAATATAATCTCGTAAGGGTTTTTTGCATTAAAATGTTGTTGAATTTTAATTCTAGCTTCTTCATATTTGTCGGTAGCTTCTTGACTTAAAGTATGTACACCTCTATGAATATTTGCATTGTAGTTACTGTAATAATCTACAATAGTATCTATTACTACTTGTGGTGTTTGTGAAGTAGCTGCATTATCAAAATATATTAAAGGTTTTCCGTGTACAGTTCTTTTTAGTATTGGAAAGTCTTCTCGAATTTTATCAACATTTATCATAGAAAATATATTTACCACAAAGATAAAGCATGATTTTTTAAACTTGTAATAAAGCGAATAAGATTTTCTTATTATACTACTTTAGAAACCAATTTCACTAAAAAACCGACTCCGTTTTGAATATTCGATATAGCATTTGCTTTTTCGTTATTTGATAATGAAGCATTATTAATTTCTTTTAAAACAGACAAAGCATTGTTGTTTGTTATTTTACTTTCAGAAATAAACGCATCAATTTCTGATGTTTTTAAACTAGTTAAACCAGCTAATTGGTTGTGAAACTCTGTATCTGTTTGTGAAACCGCTTTTTCTGCTAAACCAGTCCAATCTATATCGCTCATAATTTTTATTTTATTAGTTTTTCTAGTTTTAATAACTTTTCCATTCCTAAACCTGTTTTATTTAATAAGCTATCTAATTTATTTTCTACTTGCTTAAAGTTTAGTTTGTTTCCGGTAAGTTGGTTAATTTCTGACAAGGCATTTTGTTCTGCTTTGTTTTCTTTTACTGCAGAATTAATTAAATTTTGTAAAGATGATGTTGCTTTAGAATAAGAAATGAAATTTGCATTTAAACCAGTAACAATCTTTTGTTGTTGGTTAGATAATATATCTTGTAAAGAATCTCTTTTTCTGTTAATTACAGGTATTATTGCTTCGATAATATTTGGTAATTCTTTTTTGTAATCTACATTCTGTGGTAGCAATTTTTGAAATTTTTTTATAATTTCTGGCGTATATTTATTTGTGATAAATGTATTTAATCGCGCTTTTTTTTCATTGAACAACTCATTTACCAAAGAAATATTTAATTGATGCATTGCATCGCCTTCATTTATAACATCTTTTGTTAATGTTGCAGTTGCATCTGGTAAACTAGCACACGATATTAAAATGCTTGTAATTAGCAATAATAGTATATTTTTAAACATTAGATTTTGGTGTTTTAAGTAGTAAAAATGTTTTTGATTTTATTTATAATTCCTTGTAAAATGCTAAAGATTGTATCCGAAGAAAACCCACCAATTAAAGCAAGAATACTTTTATTAAATAAATTGATTTGTTTAGGATCTGTAGTATAAAATGCTATGATTTCTGACATGATAAGACCAGAAATTATTCCCAATATTATTTGTGATAAATACCCAATTGCATTTTCTGGGATTAAGGTTCCTTTTTTTAAAGAAATACTTACTTCTTTTAATAAAAAAAACAAAACGCCTAAACCTGCTATAGAACTTAAGTAAGCAATGTTTAACAGTAACGGAATACCACTATTGTTCATCATTCCTTTGTCTAAAGAATCGTTGTTTACTTCTGCAGACATACCAGTAGCTATATAAGTAATCAAAAAAACTATTGCTAATACAACCAAATTTCTTAGTAGAGGAAATTCTCTAAAAATAGAATTTCCATTTCCGCTTTTATTTAATTTTCTTGTATATCCAATAGATTTTGGTGTTGCCGGAGCTACGTTTTTACAAAGTAGATTATGTGCATTTATTAAATCGTCTACATTACTATTTTGTATCAATGCATTCACTTCTGTGTTTACAGTAATACCGTTATAAATAGCAAAAGATAACATATTATTTATTTCGCTACTTAACTCGCTAATAACCGTGTCAGAAATCCCAGGACTTAATTTTTCTATTATATTTTCTTTTTTTTCTGATGTTTTTTCTGTAATTTTTTTCTTACTGATGTTGGCTGTTGTAGTCATTTTATGTGTTCATAAATTCGAATTAAAACTAATAAAATCAATTAGTTATATTTTAGGAATAAACCCTTTTTTTTATTTATGGGTATTTATACTCGAACTAAAAATGATATGTTTTTTAATGCTTATTTTTACATTATTAAACTTATTTTTTTATGAAATTTCTCAAACGAATTCTACTTGTATTATCAGTAATACTTATTGTAGCGGTAATTTATAATTACCCGAAGTTGAATATTTTGGCTGGTTATTCAGCAAAAAATACTGCATCTTCTGTATATCTAGGTAAAAGAACTTTAGAGTTTACAGATAAAACAGATAATAATTTTTCTCCTGTAAACTTGGCTACAGATAAAGTAGATACATCTTCAAAATCTGCTACCTCATCTGCTTTTGGTTTGTTAACTAGAAAAGCAATTTATAGAGAAGGTTTAGGCGCTGTTTTAACTTTAAATAAAGATGATGATAAAGCTAGTTATTTAAAACCTGTTAGATCTAATGCTGATAATGTAGCTGCTTTTCCTTATGGAAATGCACCACAAAAAGACACTGTTTTTGAAAATATAAATTATGATAAAATAACAAATGCTGTAGATAATATCTTCGGAAAAAGTAATTATTCTAGAGCCGCAGTTGTTGTTTATAAAGACCAAATTATAGCAGAGAAATATGCCGATGGTTTTACGAAAGACTCAAGAATTTTAGGTTGGTCTATGACAAAAAGTATTATGAGTACTGTTTACGGCATTTTACAGCATCAAAATAAGATAAACATACAAGATAAAGCACCCATTGATTCTTGGCAAAAAGACGCCAGAAAAGACATTACAATTCATAATTTATTACAAATGAATTCTGGTTTAGAATGGGACGAGAATTATGATGAAATTTCTGATGCAACAAAAATGTTATTTTTAGAAAGAGACATGACAAAAATGCAAGAAGAAAAACCTCTTGTAGGTAAGCCAAATGCAACTTGGAATTATTCTTCTGGAACGTCTAATTTATTATCTAAAATTTTAAGAAAACAATTTAATACACACCAAGAATACTTAGATTTTTGGTATACAGATTTTATAGATAAAATTGGCATGAACTCTATGGTTGTTGAAACTGATTTGGCCGGAAATTACGTAGCTTCTTCCTATGCTTGGGCAACTGCAAGAGATTGGGCAAAATTTGGGCTACTATACCTTAAAAATGGTAATTGGAACGGTGAAGAATTGTTTACTAAAGATTGGGTAGATTATGCAACTACACCAACGCCAACATCAAACGGAATTTATGGTGCTCAATTTTGGTTAAACACAAATGGAGGTTATAAAGATGTGCCAAAAAACATGTATTATGCAGATGGTTATCAAGGGCAAAGAGTATACGTTTTACCAGATGAAGAATTGGTAATTGTTCGTTTTGGGTTATCTGGATTTCAAGAAAATAAATTTTTAAGCGAAATTATATCTGCAATACAATAAAAAAACCACTTAGAAATAAGTGGTTTTATATCTATATTGTAAAAATGTTTTACTTCTTTCCCGAAATTAATCCTGCAGCTAAGGCAATTACACCAATTACAATAGTAATGTAAGAACCAGTGTTATCTTGTGCTTCTACCAAATCTAAATCTCCAATAGAAACTTGTGTTTCTGGCTGAATCATTGTGTAGATTCCGTAAATAGTTAAAATAAGTCCTACAATTAACAATACTGTTTTAATACTTTTATTCATAATAAATAATTTTTAGTGATTAGTTTGGTATAAAATTACAAACTAACTTAAGTTATTATGAATGCAAACGATGCAGTGTTTAACTTATATGCTATAAATCGAAACCAATATTAACATTTAACTTCTTTGCAATTAGTTTAGTTATACGTTGTTTTACCTCTGGTATTTTAACACTTTCTAGTACCGTATTTGCAAATGCAAACATTAATAAAGCTTTTCCTTCTTTTTTTGGAATACCACGTTGTTGCATATAAAATAAAGCATCTTCATCTAACTGCCCAATGGTACAACCATGAGAACATTTTACATCATCTGCAAAAATTTCTAGTTGAGGTTTGGCGTTTATTGTTGCTTTATCACTAATTAAAACATTATTGTTTTGTTGATAAGCATTTGTTTTTTGAGCTTCTTTATTAACAATTACTTTTCCGTTAAAAACCCCTGTAGATCTTTCATCATAAATACCTTTATAATCTTGATGAGACTCGCAATTAGGTTCTATATGATGAACTAAAGTATGATGATCTACGTGTTGTTTACCTTCTATAATAGTAATTCCTTTTAAGATAGAATCTATATGTTCTCCTCTCTGAAAAAAGTTTAAGTTATTTCTAGTGATGTTACCACCAAAAGAAAAAGTATGTACAGAAACAACAGAATTAGATTTTTGTTCTATGTAAGAATTGTCTACTAATGATGCGTTTAAATCATCATTCTGAATTTTATAAATATCTACAGTTGCATCTTTAGCTGCGTAAACTTCTGTAACCGCATTTGTTAAAACTGGGTTAGAAGTTAAACTTTGATGACGCTCTATAATTTGAACGTGTGCATTTTGCTCTGCTACAATTAAATTTCTTGGTTGTAACATGGTAGCATCTTCTGTACCTGTTGTAAAATTTATAATTTGAATTGGCTTTTCTACTTCTACATTTTTAGGAATATAGATATAAGCACCTTCGTTGGCAAAAGCTGTATTTAAAGAAGTTAAATTATCTTCTTTTGCTATTTTATTAAAATAATTATCGATTACTGCTTTGTATTTTGGCTTTTTTAAAGCTGCAGACATTAAGCAAACATCAAAAGTATCATGTGTAGTTTCAGATAAAAAAGAACTGTACTTACCGTCGATAAAAACAAGCTTGTAAGCATCTATATCATGTATAAAATACTTCTTAACATCAGATAATTGAATTGTATTATCTTTATTAGGAAACAAACTATAATCTTGCTTTAAAACAGCGTTTAAAGAAGTGTATTTCCAAGCTTCTAATTTTTTGGTAGGAAAACCTAATTCTTCGAATGTTTGAAGCGCTTTAGACCTAATATCATGAATATCTGACTCTGTATCTACTTTATTTTCAAAAGCTACGTATGATGATAATAATTTATCTTTTAATTCCATTTTTTCAGTTTTCAGTTTTTAGTTTCAATAGTCAGTTGTGTAAACTGCATACTGCTACTGCAAACTTATTTACACCAATTCTTGTTTAATCCAATCGTAACCTTTTGCTTCTAGTTCTAAAGCTAAAGAAGCATCGCCACTTTTAACAATTTTACCATCGTGTAAAACGTGTACAAAATCTGGTACGATATAATCTAATAAACGTTGGT
>JAHDHO010000010.1 GCA_020631275.1 Polaribacter sp.
TTTCTTACGTGCTTTCTTCTGACCGAATTTCTTACGTTCAACCATTCTTGGGTCACGAGTTAATAATCCTTCTGGTTTTAAGACAGCTCTATGGTCTGCATCAATAGAAACTAAAGCTCTAGTGATTGCTAAACGAATAGCTTCTGCTTGTCCTGTAATACCACCACCATATACGTTAACCTTAATATCGTAAGATTCTAAGTTTTCTGTTAACATTAAAGGTTGCTGAACTTTATATTGTAAAGTTCCAGTAGTAAAATAACTTTTATAGTCTTTCTTGTTTACAGTAATGTTACCTTTACCTTCTGTAAGATAAATACGAGCAACAGCTGTTTTTCTTCTACCTATTTTGTGAACTGTATCCATTATTTAAGATCGTTTAGGTTAATAGCTTTAGGTTCTTGACCTGCTTGTTTGTGCTCTGTACCTGCATATACATACAAGTTTCTGTATAAAGCGCTTCCCAAAGTATTTTTTGGTAACATCCCTTTAACTGCTTTTTCGATTAATCTTGTAGGATCTTTCTCAAACATTTCTGTAGCAGTTAATGATCTTTGTCCTCCTGGGTAACCTGTGTGACGAATGTAAGATTTGTCTCTCCACTTGTTTCCAGTAAGGTTAATTTTTTCTGCGTTGATAATAACCACGTTGTCTCCACAATCTACGTGAGGAGTAAAGTTTGGCTTGTATTTACCTCTAATTAGCTTAGCTACTTTAGAAGCTAGACGACCCAACGTTTGCCCGTCCGCATCAACTAAAACCCACTCCTTGTTTACGGTAGCGCTGTTTGCTGATACTGTTTTGTAACTTAATGTGTTCATAATTACACTATTAGTTTTTGTCAATTATTAATAATATTCATTTTCCTTAAAAAAGGAGTGCAAATGTAATGCTATTTATTTAATTGACAAATAGAGTTTTAGATTATTTTTTTTGAGGTTAATTTACTGTTTTTAAAGTTTTTAAAATTAACAGAATCTTAAGAAAACTTTACCATATTAGTAAGGTACTTTTGCAAAATCAAAAAAAGAGTTTTTTTTGATGAAAAATCAACCCAAAATTACATGAAGTTTTTAATCACATTAATAACTGTTTTTACTGCATTTTGCCTAAGTGCACAAGAAATCTCTCAAAATAAAGTACCTAAAAGAATTTACACAACAAAAAAACTTAAAAAAGTACCAATTATAGATGGTGATATTTCTGATGATGCCTGGAATGTGGTAGAATGGTCTTCTGATTTTGTAGAAAAAACCCCAGATGAAGGCACACCACCCGCACACCAAACAATGTTTAAAGTTATGTACGATGCTAAATACTTATACATTGCATTAAGGGCTTTAGATGCAAATCCAGAATTAATTCAACAAAGATTAAGTAGAAGGGATGGTTTTGCAGGAGACAGAATAAATGTAATTATAGATAGTTATCACGATAAAAGAACCGCTTTTGCATTTACAACTACTGCTGCCGGAGTTAAAGGTGAAGAAATTGTAACAGGAAATGGAGATAATTTTGATGCTAGTTGGAATCCTATTTGGTACACAGATGCACAGGTAGATGATAAAGGATGGACTGCGGAAATGAAAATTCCGTTTAGTCAATTACGTTTTGGTAATGCTAAAGAACAAATTTGGGGTTTTAATGTTAATAGAACTATTTTTAGGTTACAAGAAAGGTCTTTATGGCAAAGAATACCTAATGATCAAGCTGGTTTTATTAGTGAGGCCGGAGAATTACATGGTTTAATAGATTTGGTGTCGCAAAAACAATTAGAGGTGCAGCCATTTACTGTTTTGCAATACGATAATTATCCTGCAGAACTAAATAACCCATATAGAGACGGAAGTGATTTTAAATTAAATGCAGGTTTAGATGCTAAAATCGGAATTACAAACGATTTAACTTTAGATCTTACTATTAATCCTGATTTCGGACAAGTAGAAGCAGATCCTGGAGCTATTGCTTTAGACGGATTTCAAATTTTCTTTAGAGAACAAAGACCTTTTTTTGTAGAGAATAAAAATATTTTCGATTTTCAGTTTGCAAATGGTAGAGACAATCTTTTTTATAGTAGAAGAATTGGTAGAAACCCACATAGAGGTGCCAACTTGCAGGCGGGAGAGTTTGCAGATGTTCCAAAAAACTCAACAATTTTAGGAGCAGCAAAGTTTTCTGGTAAAACACAAAATGGATGGTCTATTGGTGTTCTAGAAAGTGTTACTGCCAATGAGTTTGCAGAAATAAGACAAGTAGATGGTAATACTAGAGAAGAAATAGTAGAGCCTTTAACAAATTATTTTGTTACCAGAGTACAGAAAGATTTTAATGAGAGAAATTCTTATATAGGTGGTATTGCTACGGCAACAAATAGAAATTTAGATGGTAATTTTAATGAGTTGCATACATCTGCTTACACAGCTGGTTTAGATTTTAGACATACTTGGCAAGATAGAGAGTTTTATATAGAAGGAAATGGTATTTTAAGTCATGTTAATGGTAGTAAAGAAGCAATTTCTAATACACAACAATCAATTGCTAGATTATTTCAAAGAGTAGATGCAGATTATGTAGCTTTAGATGAAAACAGAACTTCTTTAACGGGTACTGGTGGTAGAGTAGAAGCAGGTAAACAAGGTGGTGGTAATTGGCGTTATAATGCAGGTTTTGTGTGGCGATCTCCAGAATTAGAATTAAATGATGTTGGTTTTTTAAGACAAACCGATGAGATGATTCAATTTACAGAAGCTAGATATTTATGGCAAGTTCCTACGGATATTTATAGAAATATGAATTTAAGTTTAGAGCAATCTACAAGTTATGATTTTGGAGGTAATTTAAATCGATTTAGATATGAGTTACAAGGAAATGTAAGTTGGATAAACAATTGGTCTACTAACGGTGGTTTTGGTTCTAGTAGTAGCATACATAGAAATGCTTTCTTAAGAGGTGGTCCGCGTTGGCGAGCTGCAGATGATATTTTTTATTATGCATCGATAAATTCTGATAGAAGTAAGAAATTTAGTTTTAGAGTTAGTTATCTTAAAGTAAAAAGTGAAGAAAATGTTTTTAATAGAAACAGATATACTTTTAGAATAAATTATCAACCTTTTGATTCTTTTAGCATGTCTTTAGATAATTCTTTAAGTAAAACTCAAGATAAAACGCAATATGTTTCTACCGCAAACTTTGGTAGTTTAAAACGATATATTTTGGGTAATATAAAAAATGACACTTGGTCTTCTACTTTGAGATTAAACTATAGTTTAAACCCTAATTTTTCTGTTCAATTTTATGGACAACCTTATATTTCTAGAGGTAGATATTCTAACTTTAATTATGTAAATAATTCTGTAGCGAGATCTATAAACGATCGTGTTAATTTCTATAATGAGAATCAGATATCTAAAACCACAACTGTTTCTGGTAAAAGTATTTTTACTGTTGATGAAAATCAAGACAATAATACGTATTCGTTTTCGAATCCAGATTTTTCATTTGTACAATTACAAACAAACTTAGTAGTAAGATGGGAGTATATACCAGGTTCGGAATTATTTTTAGTTTGGGCTAGAGGTTCTTCAGGTTCTCAAAATATAAACGATTCTTTAACCGATAGTGTAAGCAATCAAGTTTTTGATGTTCCTGCCAATGATACTTTTTTATTAAAAGCAACGTACAGATTTGTAAGGTAAATTATTTAAATGTAGCGCGTTGTAATCTATCATTTATAGATTTTCCTAAACCATTATTAGGAAAACGCTCTGCAATTATAATGTCTAAATTTTTACTGTCTAAGGTGTGCATCGCGTTGTACAAGTTAGCTGCAGCTTCTTGCATGGAATTGTTTTCAGAAAGAATAATTTCTGACACTTTATTGTTGTTAACAGAAGAATTAAATACTAAAACTCCAATTTTTTTATCATTGTGTTTTTGTATTTCCGTAGCAACATCATCAACTAAAAATGTTGTAGTTTTTGGCGCGTAATGTCTTGCCAACATTCCGGGTGCGTCTGGTTTAACTTCTTTCTTATTTAAAATTGTAATTTTACCAACAACAGCTTCTATTTCTTCTAAAGCCAAAGCGCCTAACCTGTAAATAATTGGTTCGTCGTTGTTAAAACCAATAATAGTAGATTCTATTCCGTTAGCACAAGATCCGCCATCTAAAACCTGAGAAATTTCATTTTTAAAATAACTTTCTACATGTTCTGGTTTTGTAGGACTGATACTACCAAAAGGATTTGCACTTGGTGCTGCCAAAGGAAAATCTATACTATTTAAAAGTTGTAATGTTAACGGATGATTTGGTATACGAACAGCAACAGTATCTTTACCTGCTGTAATTAAATCAGGAATATTTTCATTCTTTTTTAAAACTAAAGTCATAGAACCTGGCCAAAAAGCATCTGCTAATAATTTTGCTTTCTCTGGAATATCAACAACAATATCTTTAAGCGCTTCCTTAGAGGGTATATGTACAATTAACGGGTTAAAAAAGGGTCTCTTTTTAGTAGAAAAGATACTTTTAATAGCTTTCTCACTAAAAATGTTACCTGCTAATCCATAAACTGTTTCTGTTGGTATTGCTACTAACTTCTCATCAGTTAATAATTGTGCTGCTTTTTGTATGTCTTTAGATATTATGCTCATAATTGGTTACAAAATTACATATAAAATTCATTTCTTGAAATAATGAAAATTAACTTTTAGTTGATTGGTATAAAACGGAATAGTTATTGATGACTTAATTCTCAAAAAAATCAACCAAGTGAAAAGAACACTACTTACAATTTTAACATTTATTACATTTCAAATTACCCTCTCTCAAGAAAAATTAGGACAACCTTTTTTTACTACAGATTTAAACTTTACACTTGGCATAAATGAAGATTATGAAATTGGTAATGATGATAGTAACGGACCACTTATTGTACCTTCTGCATTCTTTTTTAGAGTTGGTTTTGGTTATGAGTTTCGAAAAAGAGTAGCTGTTGCTTTAAATGGAGGGTACGATTTTCATTTTAATTATGATGTAGATGCTTTTCCAACGTATGGTAGTTTACGTTATAATATAACAGAAAAAGAAAATAACAATCATTTTGTAGAAGTTAGATACGGTAAAATGTGGACGCCTTCTTCTAGGTATACTGATGGTAATTATTATGGTTTAGGTTTCGGAATTCAAGTTGCAGGAGAAAAACGATGGAACACTATTTTTAGAATAGATTTTCATAGAAAAGGTATCTACGGATTTAAAAATAATCGTTTAGACAGTGTTTCTTTTGGTTTCGGATTTTCTTTCTTTTAAAATAGTTATCTATATTAAGTAGCAGAAGGACAAAAAAGTAAATCTGTAGGTGTGTCTACATCATATAAATATTGATGAGCTCTAGTGTCTTTTTTACAAAAAGGTTCTATTAAAGTTATCATTTTAATAAAACTTTCTAAGGTTAAAATACAGAAAAAATTTTCATTGTCCTTTGTTAAAATACCTTCATCAGATTTAAATAAACCAAAAATTAAATTGCAGTTTATTGGCTCGATAAAATCTATTTCAGCTAAATTTAATTTCTGTTTTTTATTGATAACAATTTCCTCCAATAAATTCTTAAATTTAATGGCTTCTGTTTTGTCAAAATTATATAATCGAACTAAATTTTCTTGAAGTCCGTTGTAGTTTTCTAAGTAGTCTAATTTCATCTTTAATGTGCTTCTAACCAATTTTCACCTAAATCTATTTCTACATCTAATGGTACACTCATTTTAAAAGCGTTTTCCATTTCGTGTTTTATAATTGGTCTAATTATTTCTAGTTCTTCTTTGTGTGCATCAAAAACCAATTCATCATGCACTTGTAAAAGCATTTTAGATTTAAAGTTTTCTTTCTCGAAACGATTGTGGATATTAATCATGGCAAGTTTAATAATATCTGCAGCAGAACCTTGTATTGGTGCATTTACAGCATTTCTTTCTGCGCCACTTCTAACCATCGCATTTCTAGAGTTGATGTCTTTTAAATACCTGCGTCTATTTAAAACTGTTTCTACATAACCATGTTCTCTTGCAAATTCTACTTGAGATGTCATGTATGCCTTTAATTTAGGATACGTTTCGTAATACGTGTCAATTAATTCTTTGGCTTCGCTTCTAGATAAATTTGTTTGATTACTTAAACCGAAAGCAGAAACACCATAAACAATACCAAAGTTTACTGTTTTGGCATTGCTACGTTGCTCTCTAGTAACATTTTCTAAAGCAACATTAAAAACTTTTGCAGCAGTAGAAGCATGAATATCTTCACCGTTTTTAAAAGCATTTATCATGTTTTCTTCTTCACTTAATGCTGCAATAATTCTTAATTCTATTTGCGAATAATCTGCAGCTAACAAAACGTGATTATCATCTTTAGGAACAAAAGCTTTTCTAACTTCTCTACCACGTTCTGTTCTAATTGGTATATTTTGTAAATTAGGATTGTTAGAACTTAAACGACCTGTTGCGGCAACCGCTTGCATGTATTCTGTATGAATTCTACCTGTTTTTGCATTAATTTCGTTTGGTAAAGCATCTACATAAGTACTTTGCAGTTTTTTGTATTGTCTATATTCTTGTATGTCTCTAATTATTTTATGGTCTTTAGCTAAAAATGATAAAATATCTTCACCAGTTTTATATTGGCCTGTTTTAGTTTTTTTAGGCTTTTTAACTAGTTCTAATTTCTCAAAAAGTATAATACCTAATTGTTTAGGTGATGCAATATTAAACTCTTCGCCAGCTTGCTCATAAATTTCTTTTTCTAAACGATTAATATCATCAGACAAAGCAATCGAAAGTTCTTTAAGAAAATCTGTATTTACATTAATACCTTCAATTTCCATTGCTGTTAAAACAGATACCAATGGTAATTCTATATCATTAAAAAGTTTGGTAACATTACCACTTTCTAATTCTGTTGTAAATAGTTGTTTTAATTGAAAAGTAATGTCTGCATCTTCTACAGCATATTCTGTTTGGTCTGCAATAGGTACAACACGCATAGAAAGTTGATTTTTACCTTTTTTACCAATTAATTCTGTTATAGAAACAGGTTGATAATTTAAATAGGTTTCGGCCAACATATCCATATTATGACGCATATCTGGATTGATTAAATAATGCGCAATTATCAAACAATTTACCTCTTACTGGCATATTATAATTTGATAAAACTTTAATATCATATTTAATATTATGACCAATCTTTTCAATTTCAGATTCAAAAAATGGTCTAAATTCTTCTAATATTAATCTTGTTTCTTCTTGATCTTCCGGAAAAGAAACATAATAACCTTTTCCTTTTTCAAAAGAAAATGCAATTCCTATCAATTCTACTTCTAAAGCTTTTAAGCCAGTAGTTTCGGTATCAAAACAAACCGAAGTTTGTTCCATTAACTTTCTAATTAATAATTTTCTAGATAAAGGAGAATCTATATGTTGATAAAAATGATCTGTGTTTTTTATCGTTTTAAATCCAGATGCAATTTCGGCATCAGAAACACTACCAGAACCTGGTGCTGCAAATAAATCGAATTGACCTTCTGGTGCAGTAGCTGCTTTTTTAGCAACAGTTTTTACTTTTTCTTCGGATGAGTTTTCTGCAGAATTAACTTTTTCTGCATTTTCAACGGCAAAAGTTCTTGTAAAGTTTACTAATAAATTTCTAAATTCTAGTTCGTTAAAAAGTTCAGTTACTTTTTCTATATCAGGTTGGTCTAACTCAAAATCTTTTGCATGAAAAGTTACAGGAACATCTAGCATAATTGTGGCTAGTTTTTTAGAAAGTAAACCTAATTCTCCGTTAGCTTCTAGCTTTTCTTTCATTTTACCTTTTAGCTCGTGTGTATTTGCTAAAAGGTTTTCCATAGAACCATAAGCAGTTAAAAACTTTTTGGCAGTTTTTTCTCCAACACCTGGTAATCCCGGAATGTTGTCTGCAGAATCGCCCATCATTCCTAAAAAATCAATTACTTGTTCTGGCGTTTCTACGCCAAATTTTTCTTGTACTTCTGGTATTCCCCAAATATCATAACCACCGCCAAAACGAGGTTTGTACATAAAAATATTTTCAGAAACCAATTGTGCAAAATCTTTGTCTGGTGTTACCATAAAAGTTTTATAACCTTCTTTTTCTGCTTGTTTAGAAAGCGTACCAATTACATCATCTGCCTCAAAACCTTCTTTTACCATAATAGGTATGTGCATAGCTTTTAAGATTTCTTGAATGTAGGGTACAGCAATTTTAATGGCTTCTGGTGTTTCATCTCTATTGGCTTTGTAGGCTTCAAACATTTCTACTCTGTCTACACTGCCTCCTTTATCAAAACAAACTGCTAAATGATCTGGTCTTTCTCTTTTAATTACGTCTAAAAGAGAGTTCATAAAACCCATTATTGCAGAGGTGTCTAAACCTTTAGAATTTATTCTCGGATTTTTAATAAAAGCATAATATCCTCTAAAAATCAATGCAAATGCATCTACTAAAAAAACTCTTTTTTGATCTGACATAATCTAATTTTTGATAATAAATTTATTGGAAATGAGTGAAAATATTAGTCACTACAGATGTTGCAGTAAAGCTACAAAACTTTAACATGCTATTAAAATTCAAACGAAATTATAACGCTTATCTTTACCGAATATTTTTTAAATAAAGATTCTTCATGAAAATGATAATTAGACTTGTTATTTTATTTGCCATTATTATCTTATTAGAGTTTTATGCTTTTCAGGCAATTAAAACAATTTCTAAAAATAAAATTATTCGTTTTGCATGGTTGTTTATAAGTGTAGCTGTGTATGCAAACTTTTTATATGTTGCACTAACTTATGATAGAGGTCAGGGGCAAACACCACAATTTCAAATGGCAATGGGTTTATTGCTAACGGTTTTAATTCCTAAAATTATTGTGTTGCTTTTTATGTTTGGAGAAGATATTTACAGATGGTTTTTAAAATTAATTTCTGCCATTTCATCAGAAGATACAAAACCTTTGGCAAGTAGAAGAAAGTTTATATCGCAACTGGCTTTAGGTTTGGCGGCAATACCTTTTGCATCTTTTATATATGGTATTATACAAGGTAAATACAATTACAAAGTTTTAAAATACCAACTATCTTTTAAAGATTTACCAGATGCTTTTGATGGTTTTACAATTACCCAAATTTCAGATATTCATTCGGGGAGTTTTACAAATAAAGAAAAAATTAAATACGGTGTAGATTTAATCAATCAACAAAAATCTGACATTATGTTGTTTACAGGAGATATTGTAAATAACAAAGCCGATGAAATGGATAATTGGATGGATGTTTTTGATAAGTTAGAAGCAAAAGAAGGTAAATATTCTATTTTAGGTAATCATGATTATGGAGATTATATGGATTGGAAAAATCCGCAAGACAAAATAGATAACTTCCAAAAAGTAAAAGATATTCATAAAAAGATAGGTTTCGATTTGTTGTTAGATGAACATCGATATTTAGAAAAAGATGGACAGAAAATAGCACTTTTAGGTGTAGAGAATTGGGGTAAAGGTTTTAACCAAGCAGGAGATTTAAAAAAAGCATCAAAAAATATTAAAAAAGAAGATTTTAAAATTTTAATGTCTCATGATCCTAGTCATTGGGAAGAAATTGTTAAAAAAGACGACTTTAATTATCACTTAACATTAAGTGGTCATACGCACGGTTTGCAAATGGGGATCGAAATTCCGGGTTGGTTAAAATGGAGTCCTTCTCAATTTGTTTACAAGCAATGGGCAGGTTTGTATGAAGAAGCTGGTAGATTTATAAATGTAAACAGAGGTTTTGGTTATCATGCGTTTCCTGGTCGTGTTGGTATTTGGCCAGAAATTACTGTAATAGAACTTAAAAAAGCTTGATAATCAGCTTATTCAAATAGATTTCTTATATTTGTGAATTAACAATTGACTAATTTATACGTTTTTACCTCTTAAAAAACTTATATTATGACAAAATTTGGAGAATTAATTAGTGTACAAAAACCTGTTCTTATAGATTTTTATGCAGAACTTTCAGATGCAGAAACTACAGTAGAAACTTTAAGAAGTGTAGCAGCAGCTTTAGGTGATAGAGCAAAAGTTATTAAAATAGACATTAATAAAAACGAAGTTCTTGCAGATGCTTTGCGCGTTAAAGGAAACCCAACTTTTATGATCTATAAAAATGGTGAAATGAAATGGCGCCAAACAGGTTATCAAGATGCAAATACTTTAATTGGCTTAGTGCAACAGTATTTTTAGAAGCTATTTCCTGCTTTCGCTACTCGCTTTTTCTTCGTTCCTAGAAAAGAGCTCAAACATGCCGCTCAATCAGGGCTAAACTATCTGCTAACTTTTATCTTATTGCAATTATTTTATAGCCTTAAAAACAAAACCTTGTTTAGATAGTTTTTCTAGTACTTTTGGTAATACATAAGTAACTTTTTCTGCAGCTTTTATGCTATCATGAAAAACAATAATACTTCCGTTGTTTACGTTTTTTAAAACATTTTGTAAGCAATTCTCTTTAGATAACTTTATATCAAAATCACCAGATAAAACCGTCCACATAATTATTTTAAAGCCTTTTTCTATTAAAACACTAGCTTGCGATTTTTTTATTTTTCCGTAAGGCGGTCTAAATAATTTAGATTCAGAATTTAATTTAGAGTGTTTTAATATGCTTTTTTCACAAGCCAAAACGTTATCAATATATACAGATGTATCGTTTTTCCAGCCGTTAAAATGATTTTGAGTATGATTACCTATTGTATGTCCGTCAGAAATTATCTCATTAAAAATTTCAGGTTCATTCTCAATGTTTTTTCCAATACAAAAGAAAGTTGCTTTTGCATTGTGTTTTTTCAATTCAGTTAAAACAAATCTTGTAATTTCCGGAGTTGGGCCATCATCAAAAGTTAAAAAAACCTCTTTTTTTTCTAAAGAAAAACGCCAGATGTATTTAGAGAATAATCTCATTATAAAATCTGGCGTTCTGGGGAAATATGCTTTCATGTTTGTATTACTCTTCGTCTGGCATTAAATGCCCAAAAAGTTTTACAGTATCCATAAAGTCTGTCTGTATTTTAGAAACGTAATCTTTGTCGTTGCTACCTCTTTCTACTTGATCTATTAAGTTTTTAAACATGTATAAAGATTGATCTATTTCATCAAAAATTAAATCACTATCATTTTTATCAAACGTGCTCAACCAAGTTAGTTTTTCTATAATTAACCTGCTTAGTGTTTCTGCTGTTGCTTTTGCTTTGTTGTTCTCTCCTAAATTATAATACATTTCAGGGTACCCCAAAGATAAGCTGTAGTGATCAAAATCTTCAATAGGCATTTTACTTAAAGATAAGTCTAATACTTCTACTGCTTTAATTGTGTCACCTTGTTTTGCAAATGCATCAGACAAGCGCATTAAACTGTTTCTAAGTGAAATTGCATTTCTTTTAGTTTGCTCGTCTAAATAGATTTCGCCGTTATTTATGTTTTTCCACTCTAGTTTTTTAATGTTAGCATACATTTTATCAGCATCTATTCTACCAATATCAAACAAACTTACCTCTCTTGGTCTGCCAGCTTCGTCTATATATTTTGCTGGCGTTTTAATAGGAACCAATTTAAAAGCTAAACCATCTAACTGTAAATAATCTTTTAACCAAATATATTCTTCATCGGCATTTGCACCACCAGTAAAGTAAATTGGGCGTTTCCAGTCGTTATTTGCTAAGATATCTAACATTAAAATTCTATTCTTAGTAATTCCTCTATCATCAATAGTAATATCTATATAATCTACAATTTTGTCTGCATCTTTTTGTGCAACAATTCCGCTTTTTAAAACATTTTCTTTATTTACAGGAATTCTAATTCTGTTTGTAGGATAATATTTTTCTTTGATATTTTCTTCTTCAACAATATAGTAAGTTGCATCACTATCAGAAGAAATCCAACGCATAAAATCTTTAATTTCTATAATAGAATCTTTAAATCTTGGGTGTTCTATATGGTACGCAATATCTAGACTACCGTATTTATACTGGTCGTGTTTTAATTGAGACGGAATCGGAGGAGCATCATAAGTTGCTCTTTTCATTTGATCTATATACCAATCTGTAGCAAATAAACTTGTGTTTACTAGCTTTAAATCGGTTCTAATACCTTCTACTTCTTGCATGTACCAAAGCGGGAATGTATCATTATCTCCAATCGTAAACATAATGGCATTTGGGTCGCAACTTTCTAAATAGGCTTGTGCATTTAAACGAGTTGTATATCTGTTAGATCTATCATGATCGTCCCAGTTTTCTGAAGCCATTAACGTTGGTACTGCTAATAAAGAAACTACAGATACTACAATTGCAATTGTTTTTTTGTTAGCAACATTCTTTAAGTATTCATAAAGAGCTAAAACTCCAAAACCAATCCATATTGCAAAAATGTAGAAACTTCCTACAACGGCATAATCTCTTTCTCTAGGTTCAAAAGGTTTTGGATTTGTATAAAATATAATTGCAAAACCTGTAAAAGCAAAAAATAAGAAAAGCGTAAAGAAATTTTCTTTGTCCCATTTTACTTGAAAAAATAAACCAATCAAACCTAAAATTAAGGGTAAGAAATAATATTTATTTCTTCCTTTATTTTCTAAAACTTGAGACGGTAATTGTTGCTGAGAGCCTAATCGAACTTCGTCGATAGCATCGATACCGCTAATCCAGTTTCCGTTAAATAAATCTAATCGACCTTGAATGTCGTTTTGTCTTCCTGCGAAATTCCACATAAAATAACGGCCATACATGTAACCAAATTGATAGCTAAACATAAACTTTAGGTTTTCACCAAAAGTGGGTCTTCTTTTACTGTTTAAAGGAATGCCGGCAATTTTTTTATACATTTCTTGAGATGCAGGATCTACCATTCTTGGGATAAAGCCTTTATGCTTATCAGAATAATTAGGTACAACGTTTTTGTACTTATTTACTATAACGTATTTACCATTTTTCTTTTCGTATTTTGGTTTGTCGTCCTTTAAAGGGTTAGATGCATCTTGTTCTCTGCTGTAACTATTAGAATAATAAGTGTCGTAAAACACATTTGCATCACCGTATTGCTCACGTTCGTAATATGCTAGTAATTCTCTAGCACTTGATGGATTATTCTCGTTAATTGTAGTATTTGCATTTGCTCTAATTGGTAACATCATCCAAGAAGAGAAACCAATCATGATAAACAAAACAGAAAGGATTAATGTGTTTGTGTGTACTTTTTTCTTTTTTCGAGTGTATTTTAATCCGAAGAAGAAAAGAGCAATTAAAATTACTGCAGCAATAATACTACCAGAGTTATATGGTAAGCCAATTGTGTTGATAAAAAACAATTCTGAAGCACTAAAAAACTTAAGTGTAAACGGAAATAAAAACTTAAAAACAAAAGCTAAAACAAAAACAGATATAACCGTTGCTATTGCTGTAGATTTTAGATTGATGTTTTTGTATGTTTTAAAGAAATACAACATTACAATTGCAGGAATTACAAGTAATGATAAAATGTGTACTCCGAAAGATAAACCTACAACAAAACTAATTAAAATTAGCCATTTGTTACCACGTGCAGTATGTAATTCACTTTCCCATTTTAGGCCTAACCAAAATAAAATAGCCATTAAAAAAGAAGACATTGCATATACCTCGCCTTCTACGGCACTAAACCAAAAACTGTCTGAAAATGTATAGGCTAAAGAACCTACAATACTACTTCCTAATATTGCTATATAGCTACCGTCTGTTAATTTACTTGATTTTAATGCTAACTTTTCGCCTAAATTGGTAATTGTCCAGAACATAAATAAAATAGTAAATGCACTAGCCAGAGCAGACATAAAGTTTACCATTTTTGCGATTTCACTCACATCACTAGTAAACATTGCGAAAAATGCACCTAACATTTGAAATAAAGGAGCACCCGGTGGATGCCCAACTTCTAGTTTTACAGAAGTAGCAATATATTCTCCAACATCCCAAGCACTAACTGTTGGTTCTATTGTTAAAGAGTAGGTTATTAGCGCAATTACAAATGTGAACCATCCTAAAATGATATTCCATTTTTTAAAGTTTGCTGATGTCATAAGAAAAACTTAATAATGTGTGGGCGAATTTAACAATAAATAAATTTATAAACATTTAAAAGTGTTTATTTACATTCAAAAAACGTCTTAAATCTTTGTTAAAGAAAAAAAATATTTAAAAATGTTTGCAGGTTTAAAAGAAAGTTTTAAATTTGCACCCGCATTAAAGCATTGGCCTATGGTGTAATTGGCAACACTCCGGTTTTTGGTACCGTCATTCAAGGTTCGAGTCCTTGTAGGCCAACTAAGAAGTCCTAACAGATTAAATTTGTTAGGACTTTTTGCATTTTAAAAAATGTTATATTGTTCACTAAAAAGAAATATTATGAATAAATGGATTCTGACCAATTACAATACACTTCAATTCATATTTATATCTTGTTTGGGTGTTTATGTGTCTATAATAGTACTTACAAAATTATTTGGTAAACGTAGCTTTTCTAAAATGTCTAGTTTCGATTTTGCTTGTACAATTGCAATAGGCTCTATTATCGCATCAACATTACTTTCTAAGTCTGTTTCTTTATTTGAAGGTGTTTTTGGGTTAACAACAGTATATGTATTACAAGCTATAACAGCTTATTTAAGAAGATTTCAGTTTTTTAGAAAAATTGTAGACAATGAACCCTTATATCTGATGAAAAATAGTGAGATTTTGTGGGATAACCTTAAAAAAGCACAAGTTACCGAAGGTGATTTGAGAGCGAAGTTAAGAGAAGCAAATGTTTTACAGCTATCACAAGTTAAAGCAGTAGTGTTTGAAACTACTGGAGATATTTCTGTATTACATTCATCAGAAAAATTATCTGTAGACGATTGGTTGGTTAAAGATGTTTTAGACTGATTATTTTATTCATTTATAGATAGCGTTAATATAAAAATCATTTAAGCTAAAGTATAAGGTATTAGTAATCTATTTTTGAGTGTAAATAGAATATTAATCTTTAAAATTTAGAAAAATGAAAATACAATCTTATTTAACATTTAACGGAAACTGCCAAGAGGCATTAAATTTTTATGGAGAATTATTTGATGCGAAAGTAGAAAATAGAATTACTTATGAAGATAAAAAAATTGATGTTCCGTCTACTTATAGAAATAAATTACAACATGCAGAGTTAAAAGGAAAAGGAGTTAACTTTATGGCGTATGATGCTTCGCCAGATACTCCTATTAATTCTGGTAACCAAGTGCATATGAGTATAGATTTAAACGATAAAGAATCTGCAGAAAACGTTTTTAAAAGTTTATCTGAAAGCGGAATTGTGCATCATGAATTTAGAGAAAGAGAATGGGGTTTTTACGGAAGATGTACGGATAAATTCGGAATTAATTGGATGGTAAATGTTAAAAACTAAATATCTATTATAACATAAAAAAAGGATTGCAACACAACTGCAATCCTTTTTTTATGCTTTTAAAAGTAATTATTTCAAAAGAAAAACTCTTAAATCTTGATAATTAGAAATTTTTAACGCAACTTTTTTATTATTGATTATTTTTTTTATCTGCGAAGGAATTTCAACTTTTACAGGCAAGGTTTCTTCTACAACATCTAAGAACTTAACAGGGTGTGCAGTCTCTAAAAACACACCAAATTCGCTTTCTTTTAAACCATGTTTTTTTAAGCCTAAATATCCCACAGCACCATGAGGATCTGCAACATAACCAGAGTTTTTATAAATTTCTTTCATTGTCGCTTTTGTTTCATCATCAGAAAAACTGTAAGAAGAAAAAGCATTTTTTAAAGCCCCTAAATCATTGTTAAATAGTTCTTGAATTCTTATAAAATTACTAGGGTTTCCTACATCCATTGCATTAGAAATAGTTGCTTTTGATGGTTTTGGCTTGTAAACACCATCTTTTAAGTAATTTGGTACTGTATCATTAACATTTGTAGAGGCAACAAAATGTTTAACAGGTAAACCAATTTTCTGAGCCATAATTCCGGCACAAATATTTCCGAAGTTTCCGCTAGGAACAGAAAAAACAATTTCTTTATGTTGCTTATGTAATTCTTTATAAGCAAAGAAAAAGTAAAACATTTGTGGTAGCCATCTTGCTACATTTATAGAATTTGCAGAGGTTAAGGTTTTAGTTATTTCTTCATCTAAAAAAGCAGTTTTTACCATTTCTTGGCAATCATCAAAAACACCTTCTACTTCTAAAGCTTTAATATTTTGCCCCAAAGTTGTTAATTGCTTTTCTTGAATATCGCTTACTTTGCCTGATGGATATAAAATAACCACATTTACACCTTTTGCGCCCAAAAAGCCATTAGCTACAGCGCCACCAGTATCGCCAGAGGTAGCAACTAAAACTGTTACTTCTTCTGAGTTGTCTTTATTAAAATACTCTAAACATTGTGCCATAAATTTGGCACCAACATCTTTAAAAGCCATTGTAGGGCCATGAAAAAGTTCTAAAGACGCAACATTATCATCAACTTTTACCAAAGGAAAATCGAATGAAACTGTATTTGCAATAATCTCTTTTAATTTTTCTGTCGGAATTTCATCTCCTACAAATTGCTTAATTACTTCATAAGCAATTTCATGATTGGTATAATCGGATATGTTTTCTATAAAATCTTTAGAAAGTGGTGTAATATTTTCAGGGAAATATATTCCTCTATCTTTAGCTAAACCTTGTACAACCGCATTTTTAAAAGTTGATTTTGGTGATTTATGATGTAAACTGTAATAGTTCATTTTTTTAAGTTTTTTGAGTTTTTAGTTGTGTTTATGCGTTCAACTAATTACTATTTAATATTTTCATACCATCAGGGTTTACTTTCGAAATGTACATTTCAAAATCGATACCTGTGTCTTTGTAAGTTTCTTTGATGCTTTGATATACTTTGTTGGCAATTACATCACCTTTACAAAGTGCAAAAATTGTTGGACCAGAACCACTAATTCCTGCTCCTAAAGCACCAGCTTTTGTAGCACTGTTTTTTACATTGTCAAAAAACGGAATTAATTTTTTGCGATGAGGTTCTACAATAATATCAACTAAAGAATTACTTATTAATTGATAATTATCTGTGTACAAACCGCTAATTAACCCTCCAACATTTGCCCATTGAGTAACGGCATCACTTAAGGCTATTTTAGATGGTAAAACTTCTCTAGCATCTTTTGTTTTTACTTCTATTTGCGGATGAATAGCAACAGCTCTTAACTCATTTGGTACAGGTAGTTTTATAATTTCTAAAGGTTCGTAGCTTCTAACCAGTACAAAACCACCATAAACTGCGGCAGCAACATTATCTGCAATTGCAGAACCACATGCAACTTCTTCACCAAACATAGCGAATTTTGTAAGTTCTAAATTAGAATACTTATTGTTTAGTAATTTATTTACGCCAAAAGCAGCACCAGCTGCACTTGCAGCAGAGCTACCTAATCCGCTTCCGGGAGAAAAACCTTTGTGAATTGTTAATGCTACCCCAAAATCTGCATTGGCATCTTCTAACATTTTTTTTACAACCGCACTTGCTGCATTTTTATCAACGTTATAGGTTAAATTTGCGCCAGTAATATCTGTTATTTTAACTTCTTTTTCTTGAGTTTTTGTAAATGTCATTTCATCGCCAATGGCATCAACAGCAAAGCCAAGAGAATCGAATCCGCAAGAAACATTTGCAACAGTTGCTGGAGAAAATATTTTTAGATAATTCATTATTTTATTGATTAGCTATTCTAATAACATCAGCAAAAATACCAGAGGCAGTAACATCTGCACCAGCACCAGCACCTTTAATAATTAATGGGTTTTCTGGGTATCTTTCTGTAAAGAAAAGTACAATATTATCGCTACCTTCTAAGTTGTAAAAAGGATGATCTGCAGAAATGTGTTGCAAACCAACATTTGCTTTACCGTTTTCGAACTCGGCAACATATTTTAATCTACATTCTTTGTCGTTTGCTTCTCGAAATATATTTTGAAAATGCGTTTCGTTTTTAGTTAACGAATCATAAAAATCATCATTATTAGAAGTTGCAAGACTTTCTTTTGGTAAAAAAGAGTTGTTTTTAATGTCTTCTAATTCTAAATTATAACCACTTTCTCTTGCTAAAATTAAAATTTTTCTAGCAACATCTACACCGCTTAAATCAATTTTTGGATCTGGTTCTGTATAACCTTCTTTTTGAGCTTCTGCAACAACATCATGAAAAGTTGCATCTTCATCAAAATTATTAAAAACAAAGTTTAAGCTACCAGATAAAACTGCTTGAATTTTATGAATTCTATCGCCAGAGTTTATCAAGTTTTTAAGAGTATCAATAATAGGTAAACCAGCGCCAACGTTTGTTTCAAATAAAAACGATGCATTGTATTTTCTAGAAACTTGCTTTAAAGTTTTGTAATTACTAAAGCTAGATGCACAAGCAATTTTATTACAAGTCACTACAGAAATACTTTCTCGTAAGTATTTTTCGTAAACTTCTGATACTTCTTTGTTTGCGGTATTGTCTACAAAAACACTGTTTACTAGGTTGCAAGCTTTAACTTTATCATAGAAACTATTTAGACTTGTAGGTTCTCCGTTGTTTAAAGCTTCTTTCCAGTTTTTTAAGTTGATACCACTCTCATCAAAAAACATTTTTCTAGAATTTGCAATACCAATAACTTTAATCTTTAATTTTAAGTTTTCTTTTAAGAACTTTTTTTGCTGATTAATTTGAGCTAAAAAACGTTCGCCAACATTACCAACGCCTGTAACAAAAAGGTTTAATTGTTTAACTTTTTCTTCAAAAAATTGCTCGTGTAAAGTTGTAAGAGCTTTTTTTGCATCATATTTATTGATTACCGCAGAAATATTTTTTTCTGATGATCCTTGTGCAATTGCTCTAACATTTACATTGTTTCTACCAAGTGCGCTAAACATTTGACCGCTTAAACCTTGATGGTTTTTCATGCTTTCTCCAACAACAGCAATAATAGCCAAATCATTTTCTACTATAATTGGTTTTATCTTTTTTCTAGCAATTTCTATGCTAAAAGTTTCTTCTAATAATTCTTTAGATTTTAAAGCATCGTCTTCATAAACACCAACACAAATAGAGTGTTCTGAAGAGGCCTGAGTTATAAAAACTACATTTATTTTTTCTTGAGAAAGTGTTTCGAATAAACGTTTCGAAAAACCTGGTATTCCAATCATTCCGCCACCTTCTAAAGTAATTAAACTAATGTTTTCGATATGAGAAATTCCTTTAACACCATTAATATTATTTGGGTTTTTAGAAATCAGAGTTCCGCTATTTTCTGGGTCGAAAGTGTTTTTAATTCGAATAGGAATTTCTTTTCTTAATGATGGCTGAATTGTTGGTGGATATAATACTTTTGCTCCAAAATGAGACAATTCCATTGCTTCTTCATAAGAAATTTCTGAAATAGGAAATGCTTGTTTTACAATTCTAGGATTTGCAGTATACATTCCGCTAACATCTGTCCAGATTTGTAATTCAGTAGCGTTAAGTGCAGCAGCATAAATAGATGCCGTAAAGTCTGAACCACCTCTGCCTAAAGTAGTAGTTTCTTTATCAGAATTAGATGCAATAAATCCGCCTAAAACAACAACTTGATTATTGTTGTTATTAAAGTAGGTGTTGATGTTTTCGTTAGAAATTTTAAAATTAACTTGCGCGTTAAGATGGTTGTTATTTGTAATTATTAAATCTCTACTTTCTTTATGGCTTGCGTTTAAACTTTCTTTTGCTGCATTGGCAATAATAAAAGAAGATAGTCTTTCGCCAAAACTAGCAACTTTAGCTAATGTTTTATCAGATAATTCTTGTAGTAAAAAGATGCCTTCATATATAGAATTCAATCTTTTAAACAAATCAGCAACTTCTTTAGAAACTGCATCTATATCTTTTTTAATAAGGTTTTCTATAACTTCAAAGTGTAAACTTTTTATAGTTTCTAAAGTGTTTTTAGCAATATTGATATCAATAATAGCTTCGTTAGCTGCTGCTAAAAGTTTATCTGTGGTTTTACCAAAAGCAGAAACAACAATAACTGCTTTTTCGTTTTTAGATTCTTTAGCAACTATGGCTAAAACTTTTTCTATGTTTTCTGAGCTTGCGACAGATGATCCGCCAAATTTTAATACTTTCATTGGTAATGAATAGTTTGTGTAATTTATTTTTTATTGATGTAACTTCGATAAATCGAAATTATGTATAACCTAAAGTGATATGAATATAGAAAAACCCCTAAAGGGTAATTGTTGTAGAAGATGTGCGTGTAATAGTAGCCATAGAAATACCAACTATAGAAATAGTTTTTAAAGTTTTTGTATTTAAATTAGAATTACTCACGCAACAAATGTATTATTTATATTTAATAGCAACTTAAATAATGAGAATTATTTTAGGTTTTTGATTAATTTATGTGGAATCAATAAAATTTAGCTATTAAAAATATAAATATTAAATTATTTTGAAATCAATTTTGATTTTTCTTTAATTATTGTAGCGATAGATTTATTTTCGATTTTGCTCTCTAACCAAGATAAAATATCTAGATATAAAAAAGCTCTTTTTTCGTAAGGATGATTTTCGAATACTTTAAGTTTTGCATGAATTTTTTTGAATTCATTTTTTATTTCATGCGGAAAAACATCGCTTAAATCTCTTATAGATGTTAAAAATACTTTCTGTACTTCTTGTAAGTTTTCCATTTTTAATAGAAACTTATAGGTATCTACAAATTGTCTTTCTAAATCGTAATCTAAACCACATTCGTAATGTGCAATTAAATTTAAAATACGAGCAAAACATTGTAAGTCTTCTGCAGAACTTAAATTTTTAGACTTAATAATCTTTTGCAAATAGGCAATACATAATCTGTTTTTACCCATTCCGAAATACAAGCACGCAATTTTGTAATATAGTAATACAACGTAATGATTGTCTAATCTATTTTTATACTTTTCTATTTTATCATTTATAATTTCTACTAAATATTCACCTTGTTCGAAAGTGCCCTCTAAAAAGTGAAGGTGTAGTTTATTAGAGTAGAAATACAAAAATATTAGCAATTCTGTATTCGTGTTTAACGGAATTTCTTTATTTTCTATTTCATTTTCAAAAGCAGTCAACTCTTCTTTAAATGTCGATGTTTTTTTTACTAGAAAAGAAGCTTCTAAAAGATAGTTTTTAGATTTTAAGTAAAATACTGGGTGTAAATTAATTAGTTTAGAGCTATCAAATAGATCGACACATTTTTTAGCATATTTATAACTTAATAAAAAGTCTTGAATCAAAAAACTATGCCATAAGTGAGCTTTATATAACCAAAGCTTTTCTCTAAAACCTAAGTTTTGATATTTGTACTTGGGCATTTTGCTGTTAAAGTACTTCTCTACAAATAGTAGTTCTTCTTCGTTTTTTACATAGCCATTTTGTAATAAATGACTATATAATTGTAATGATAAATTAGAAAGTTTACTAGCGATAACATTTTGCTGACTTAGCTCTTTTGCTTGCACAGATAATTGATCTGCTCTTGTGCTAATACTTCTTGTAATATACTGTGTTTCTATTACCTTTTCTAATTCTACTATTTCGTACGCAATATTTTTTTCTTCATTATCTAAAGCCATGTTTTTGGCTTTTTCTAATAATTTCAAACTCTGTTTGTACAAACCTTTTTGATAAAGTACGGTTGCAAAATCTAGTTGTTCTCTTATTTGAATTCTTACATTTTTGTGTGCAGGGTTTAAACGAAGACTAATTAATATTTGTTTATATAGATGCGCTTTTAAATTAGAAAGTTGTTGTTTAGATACAATTCCGCTTCCAATTATTACTTTTTCATCATAAACTTTTAGTTTTTCTAAAAACTTAAATAAAGAAAAAAACTTTGCATCAATATTACCACCTAATCTACCTACATATAGGTTAAATTGTCTCTTTTCAGACTTTGTTAAAGACTTAATAAGAACAAATAAAGCATCATTTTGTTGATTGGCGGATGTAATGATTTTACTCATAATTTATTGATAATCAGTTTTTTAAATATTTTTGATTTGTTTTAGAAATCGTGTATTACCTAAAATTAATAAATAGATTGGAAAGGCAAGATATATATTTGATTTATAATAAGGACAATCTTTATATAAATTATGCAAGACAATCAAGTACAAATTTTCGATACAACCCTTAGAGATGGAGAGCAAGTTCCTGGTTGTAAATTAGACACTAATCAAAAACTAGTAATTGCAGAAAGATTAGATTTATTGGGTGTAAATGTTATAGAGGCTGGTTTTCCTGTTTCTAGTCCTGGAGATTTTAATTCGGTTTCAGAAATTGCTAAAATTGTAAAAAATGCAACCGTTTGTGGTTTAACAAGAGCTGTAGAAAATGATATTAAGGTTGCAGCAGAAGCGTTAAAAAATGCAAAATATCCTAGAATTCATACAGGTATTGGTACTAGTGATTCTCATATAAAATTTAAATTTAATTCTACAAGAGAACAAGTTATAGAAAGGGCTGTTAAAGCGGTTTCTTATTCTAAATCTTTTGTAAATGATGTAGAGTTTTATGCAGAAGATGCTGGTAGAACAGATAATGAGTATTTGGCAAGAGTTTGCGAAGCAGTTATAAAAGCAGGAGCAACAGTTTTAAATATTCCAGATACAACAGGTTATTGTTTGCCTGAAGAATATGGTGCAAAAATTAAGTACTTAAGAGAAAATGTAAAAGGGATAGAGAATGTAATTTTATCTTGTCATTGCCATAACGACTTAGGTATGGCTACTGCAAATTCTATTGCTGGAGTTATTAACGGAGCAAGACAAATAGAATGTACAATTAATGGTATTGGCGAAAGAGCAGGTAATACAGCTTTAGAAGAAGTTGTAATGGTTTTAAAGCAACATCCATATCTTAATTTAGAAACAACGGTTAATACAAAATTATTATACGATACCTCTATAATGGTTAGAGAAAGTATGGGTATGCCTGTGCAACCAAACAAAGCAATAGTTGGTGCAAATGCATTTGCGCATAGTTCTGGCATACATCAAGATGGTGTTATTAAAAATAGAGAAACCTATGAAATTATGGATCCTGAAGATGTTGGTGTTACAGAAAGTGCTATTGTTCTAACAGCAAGAAGTGGTAGAGCTGCATTAGCTTATAGAGCTAAAAAGATTGGTTACGAATTAACAAAAGTACAATTAGACGAAGCATATAGTTCTTTTTTAGAAACAGCAGACAAACAAAAAGAAGTAAAAGATCAAGACATTCATAATATAATGAAAGAAGTAAATAAAACTTCTAAAATAGCAATGGCCTAACAATTTAATAATAAAGGTATGAAATATACAATAGCAGTAATTCCCGGAGATGGTATTGGTCCAGAGGTTACCAATCAAGCAAAAAAAGCATTAGATGCTATTGCAGAAGTGTATGATCATATATTTTTGTACGAAGAAGCGCAAATGGGCGCATGTGCTATTGATGCAACAGGAAATCCTTTGCCAGATGAAACCATAAAAACATGTAAAAATGCAGATGCAATTTTATTTGGCGCTATTGGAGACCCAAAGTATGACAACGATCCATCAGCAAAAGTAAGACCAGAGCAAGGATTATTAAAACTAAGACAAACATTAGGTCTTTTTTGTAATGTTAGACCTGTAAAAGCTTATGATAGTCTAATTAAAAATTCTCCACTAAAAAGAGAAATTATAAAAGGAACAGATATTGCAATTTTTAGAGAATTAACTGGCGGAATTTACTTTGGAAAAAAAGAAGTGAGCGAAGATGGTAAATCTGCGTTTGATGGTTGTTCTTATGATGTAGAAGAAATATCTAGAATATCTCACTTAGCTTTTAAAGCGGCACAAACTAGAAGAAAAAAAGTTACTTTAGTAGATAAAGCAAATGTTTTGGAGACTTCTCGTTTATGGAGAAAAACAGTTACCGAAATAGCAAAACAATATAAAGATGTTAAGTTAGAATTTTTGTTTGTAGACAACGCTGCAATGCAATTAATTTTAAACCCTAAACAATTCGATGTAATTCTTACCGAAAATTTATTTGGCGATATTATTTCTGATGAAGCTAGTGTTATTGGAGGCTCTATTGGTTTATTAGCCTCATCATCTTTAGGTAAAAGAAACGCTTTGTTTGAGCCAATTCATGGTTCTTTTCCGCAAGCAAAAGAAAAAGATATAGCAAATCCTTTAGCGTCAATTTTATCCGCAGCTATGATGTTAGAACATTTAGGGCTGCATGAAGAAGCAGATGCTATTGAGAGAGCGGTAGAAAAATCTTTATTATTAGGAATTACTACAGAAGATATTAAGGGTAAAAATAAATATCCTGCATCAACATCTAAAGTAGGAGATTTTATAGCAGATTACATTTCTAATCAAGAAGATAGTAATCTTAATTTTAAGAATATTCATATGGGGCAAAGTACTATTATTTAATCCCTAGAATTCTGATAGAAAAAACATGAATAAATCATTTTTAAATATTATTTCAATTATTAGCGTCATCGTAATTATTGCGATTTGATCAGGAAGTTGTATTTATATTTTTATAATAAACCTTCCACTTTAAATGGAAGGTTTTTTTATGATTTTTTCAAAAGTTGAATGTCATAATAAAAAATGGTTAAAACACTTATATTCAGTAATTTAAATACTAATTAGAATTCCTGAATGTAAACGGTCTCATTGCATTTTATGCAATGTAAATAGAGAAACATAGTAATTTAGTCAATAAATTGAAGAAAACAATAAATGGAATTAAATAAACATAGCAAAAGATTAACACAAGACGAATCTCAACCAGCATCTCAAGCAATGTTATATGCAGTAGGCTTAACCGATGAAGATATGAGTAAAGCTCAAGTTGGTATTGCCAGTACAGGTTATGATGGAAACCCTTGTAATATGCATTTAAATCGTTTAAAAGACGAGGTTAAAGTTGAATGTAATATTGCAGATATGGTTGGTTTAGGTTTTAATACTATTGGTGTTTCTGATGGTATTTCTATGGGTACCTCTGGTATGAACTATTCTTTAGTGTCTAGAGATATTATTGCAGATTCTATAGAAACTGTTATGAATGCCCAGAGTTATGATGCGGTTGTTGCAATTGTTGGTTGCGATAAAAACATGCCAGGATCTATAATTGCTATGTTACGTTTAAATAGACCAGCAATAATGATGTATGGTGGTTCTATAGCATCTGGAAATTATAAAGGAAAAAAATTAAACATTGTTTCTGCATTTGAAGCTTTAGGACAAAAAGTTGCTGGAGAAATAGAAGAAGAAGAATATAGAGAAATTATTAAAAGAGCAATACCTGGTGCAGGTGCTTGTGGCGGAATGTATACTGCTAATACAATGGCTTCTGCTATAGAATGTATGGGGTTTGCATTGCCTTATAATTCTTCAATACCGGCAGAAAATCCAAATAAATTATCAGAAGCAGAAAGAACAGCTAGAGCAATTAAAAATTTATTAGAATTAGATTTAAAACCTTTAGATATTATTACTAAAAAGTCGTTAGAAAATGCAGTCGCTTTAGTTAATGCATTAGGTGGTTCTACAAATGCAGTTTTACATTTTTTAGCAATTGCACATGCCGCAGATATCGAGTTTACTTTAGAAGATTTCCAAAGAGTTTCAGATAGAACACCTTTAATTGCAGATTTAAAACCTTCTGGTAAATATTTAATGGAAGATGTTCATGGGGTTGGCGGTACGCCTGCTATTATGAAATATTTACTTCAAAATGGATATTTACATGGAGATTGTATGACGGTTACGGGAAAAACATTAGCAGAAAATTTAGCAGATGTAGAGGCAATTGAGTTTGAAGAGCAAGACGTTATTTTCCCTAAGGATAAAGCATTAAAGTCGTCGGGAAATTTACAAATATTGTATGGAAACCTAGCAGAAGAAGGTGCAGTAGCAAAAATTTCTGGTAACGAAGGTTTGTTGTTTGAGGGTAAAGCTGTGGTTTATAATGGTGAACAAGCTGCAAATGTAGGTATTTCTAACGGAGAAGTAGAAAAAGGTGATGTAGTCGTCATTAGGTATGTGGGGCCAAAAGGAGGTCCTGGTATGCCAGAAATGTTAAAACCAACTTCATTAATTATGGGAGCTGGTTTAGGTAAGTCTGTGGCTTTAATTACAGATGGTCGTTTTTCTGGAGGAACCCATGGTTTTGTAGTTGGTCATATTACGCCAGAAGCACAGAACGGTGGTGCTATCGGAATTTTAGAAACAGGAGATAAGATTAGAATTAGTGCAGAAGATAACTCTATTAATGTGTTAATTTCTGATGAGGAATTAGCAGCTAGAAAAGCAAATTGGGTTGCACCAGATTTAAAGCATAAAAAAGGAATTTTATACAAATACGCAAAAACAGTGGCATCTGCATCTAAAGGATGTGTAACTGATTTGTAAACTGTAAAAAAAAGTTATAAGAAATAAGAGGTTAAAAGAAAGATGAGAATGTCATTGTTCTATTTTCTCAAATCTAAAAACACAAAATATGGAAACACAAACCATAAAAGATATTAATAAAACCACCAAGGCTACAGAGCGTATTTCTGGTAGTGAGGCAATTGTTAGATCTCTAATAGAAGAAGGTACAGAAATTATTTATGGGTATCCTGGTGGAGCAATAATGCCAGTGTATGATGAGTTGTACAAGTATCAAGGTAAAATTCATCATGTATTAACGCGTCACGAGCAAGGAGCAACGCATTCAGCACAAGGGTATGCAAGAATTTCTGGCAAGGTAGGAGTGGCAATAGCAACTTCTGGTCCGGGTGCCACAAACTTAATTACAGGTATTGCAGATGCACAAATAGATTCTACACCAATGGTGTGTATAACAGGGCAGGTTTTTTCACATTTATTAGGTTCAGATGCTTTTCAAGAGACAGATATTGTAGGTATTTCGACTCCAGTTACAAAGTGGAATTGTCAAGTAACAAAAGCTTCAGACATTCCTGCAGCAATAGCAAAAGCCTTTTATATTGCAAAAAGCGGAAGACCAGGACCTGTTTTAATAGATATTACTAAGGATGCTCAAATAGATGAGCTTGATTTTTTCTACGAGAAATGTACTCAAGTAAGAAGTTATAATCCTATTCCTAAAACAGATGCTTCTTCTTTAAAAGCAGCAGCTGAAATTATTAATAAGGCCAAAAAACCATTAATTGTATGGGGGCAAGGTGTAATTTTAAGTGAGGCAGAAGCTCAATTAAAGGCTGTAATAGAAAAAGCAGATATTCCAGCTGCATGGACAATATTAGGCGCTTCGGCAATACCTACTTCACACCCTTTAAATGTTGGTATGGTTGGTATGCATGGTAATTATGCACCAAATAAATTAACCAACGAGTGTGATGTTTTGATTGCAATTGGAATGCGTTTTGACGACCGTGTTACAGGTAGTTTATCTACATATGCAAAACAAGCTAAAGTAATTCATTTTGAAATTGACCCAGCAGAAGTAGATAAAAATGTTAAAACAGATGTTGCTGTTTTAGGAGATGCTAAGGCAAGTTTAGAATTGTTATTACCATTGTTAAATGAAGTAAAACATACAGATTGGTTACAAGAATTTAAAGATCTATATGAAATAGAATATGAAAAAGTTATAAAAAACGACCTATATCCTACTAAAGAAGGTATTACAATGGGTGAAGTTTTAAAAGAAATTAATATTCAGAGCAAAGGAGAAGCTGCTATTGTTTCGGATGTTGGCCAACATCAAATGATTGCTTGTAGATATGCGGATTTTAATGTTACTAAAAGTAATATCACTTCTGGTGGTTTAGGAACAATGGGATTTGGTTTGCCGGCAGCTATAGGTGCAAAAATGGCTGCTCCAGAAAGAGAAGTGGTTTCTATTTCTGGGGATGGTGGTTACCAAATGACAATACAAGAATTGGGAACAATTTTTCAGCAAAAAGCTGCAGTAAAGGTAGTTGTCTTAAATAACGATTTTTTAGGAATGGTTCGTCAATGGCAACAATTGTTTTTTGATAAAAGATATGCTTCTACAGAAATGGTTAATCCAAATTTTGTTGCTATTGCAGAAGGATATTACATAAAAGCAAAAAAAGTTACTAAAAGAGAAGAATTGGCAGATGCAGTTGCAGAAATGATGGCAAGTAAAGAAGCATACTTTTTAGAGGTTTGTGTAGAAAAAGAAGACAACGTGTTTCCAATGATACCAACAGGGGCTAGTGTTTCGGATATAAGATTAGAATAAGATGAGTACAGAAAAACAATTATATACAGTTTCTATTTACACCGAAAATAATATTGGTTTGTTAAATAGAATATCAGCAATTTTTCAAAGAAGACACATTAATATAGAGAGTTTAAATACTTCTCCTTCAGAAATTGAAGGAGTGTCTAAATTTACAATTGTTGTAAATATGGATGAAGTCAATATTAAAAAAATACTAGGTCAAATAGAAAAACAGGTAGAGGTAATTAAGGCATACTATCACAATTTAGATGATATTATTTATCAAATTTCTGGACTTTTTAAAATTAAATCTGAGTTACTTTTCGAAGAGCGCCAAATACAAAATATCATTAAAGAAAGTAATGCAAGAATTGTAACGGTAAATAAAGATTTCTTTATACTAGAAAAGTCTGGTAAAAAAGAAGAGATAGTTACCTTGTATAATCAGTTAAGTAAATTTGGTATTATGCAATATACAAGATCTGGTTTAATAGCCGTAACCAAAGAAGAAATGAAAATTTCTGAATTATTAGAAACATACAACAACTAAAAAAATAAAAATGTCAAATTATTTTAACACATTAACATTAAGAGAGAAATTAGAGCAATTAGGAAAATGTCGTTTTATGGATTCTTCAGAATTTGAAGATGGAGTAAACGCATTGAAAGGGAAAAAAATTGTTATTGTAGGTTGTGGTGCGCAAGGCTTAAACCAAGGTTTAAATATGAGAGACTCTGGATTAGATATCTCTTACACATTAAGGCAGGCGGCAATAAATGAAAAAAGACAGTCTTATATTAATGCAACAACTAACAATTTTACAGTTGGTGCTTATGAAGAATTATTACCAACAGCAGATGTGGTAATTAACCTAACACCAGACAAACAACATACAAATGTTGTAAAAACGGTAATGCCTTTAATGAAAAAAGGGGCAACATTGTCATATTCTCACGGATTTAATATTGTGGAAGAAGGAATGCAAGTTCGTGAAGATTTAACTGTAATAATGGTTGCACCAAAATCTCCAGGTTCAGAAGTTAGAGAAGAGTATAAAAGAGGCTTTGGAGTGCCTACTTTAATAGCTGTTCATCCAGAAAACGATCCAGAAGGAAAAGGTTGGGCACAAGCTAAAGCATATGCAGTGGCAACAGGAGGCCATAAAGCAGGGGTTTTAGAATCTTCTTTTGTTGCAGAGGTAAAATCTGATTTAATGGGTGAGCAAACTATTTTATGTGGTTTGTTACAAACAGGTGCAATTTTATCTTTTGATAAAATGGTAGCAGAAGGAATAGAGCCAGGTTATGCAGGGAAACTAATTCAATATGGTTGGGAAACTGTTACCGAAGCTTTAAAGCATGGTGGAATTACAAATATGATGGACAGATTGTCTAATCCGGCAAAAGTTGAAGCATTTAGACTTTCAGAAGAATTAAAAGACATAATGCGTCCGTTGTTTCAAAAGCATATGGATGATATTATGACAGGTCATTTTTCTAAAACTATGATGGAAGATTGGGCAAATGATGATAAGAATCTTTTAACTTGGAGAGCCGCAACAGGAGAAACAGCTTTTGAAAAACAAGTAATAACAGAACAAGAAATTTCAGAGCAAGAGTATTTTGATCACGGAACTTTATTAGTAGCATTTGTAAGATCTGGTGTAGAATTAGCTTTTGAAGCAATGACAGATTCTGGAATTATAGACGCTTCTGCTTATTATGAATCTTTACATGAAACGCCATTAATTGCAAATACAATTGCAAGAATGAAATTGGCAGAAATGAACCGTGTAATTTCTGATACTGCAGAATATGGTTGCTATTTGTTTGATCATGCATGTAAGCCATTATTAACAGATTTTATGAAAAATATTTCAACTAACGTAATTGGTAAATCATTTAGCTCAGAAAATGGTGTAGATAATAAAGAACTTATTAAAATAAATAAGATTATTAGAAATCATCCTGTAGAAATTGTAGGAGAACAATTAAGAGCTTCTATGACAGCAATGAAAGTTGTTAAAACTGCGTAAAATCGTAATTTTAAATTTTTCTAAAACCTGTCAGGATTTAATATCTGACAGGTTTTTAATTTTATATAAAAATCATGCAACATAAAGATATTTATTATCCTAGTTTAGTAAATATAGAAAAAGCGGCAAGTAATTTAAAAGGCGTTGCTTTTGAAACACCGTTAAGTAAAAACTATAACCTTTCAAAAGAATTAGAAGCTACTATATTATTTAAAAGAGAAGATTTGCAAGTAGTGCGTTCTTATAAAATAAGAGGAGCTTATAATAAAATGTCTTCTTTAAGTGATGTAGAAAAGCAAAACGGAATTGTATGCGCAAGTGCTGGAAATCATGCGCAAGGAGTTGCGTTGTCTTGTAAATTATTGCAGATTAAAGGTACTATTTTTATGCCATCGCCAACACCAAATCAAAAGATAAATCAGGTTAAGATGTTTGGCGAAGATTTTATCGAAATTGTTATTGAAGGTGATACTTTTGATGATGCCTTTAATGCAGCAAAATTAGAATGTGATGCAAAAAATAAAACCTTCATTCATCCTTTTAATGATAAAAAAGTAATTGAAGGGCAGGCAACGGTTGGTTTAGAAATTCTAAATCAAGCAAAAGAAAAAATAGATTATGTTTTTGTTCCTATTGGCGGTGGAGGTTTGTCTGCAGGTTTATCATCTGTATTTAAATTTTTATCACCAAACACTAAGCTAATAGGTGTAGAGCCAGAAGGAGCGCCATCAATGTTAACTTCTATAAGAAATAATAAAAATACTTTTTTAGATACAATTGATGCTTTTGTAGATGGTGCTGCAGTAAAAAAAGTTGGAGATTTAAACTTTGATATTTGTAATAGAAATTTATCTAAAGTTATTACCGTGCCAGAAGGTAAAATATGTCAGACAATTTTAGACTTGTATAATAAAGATGCTATTGTTGTAGAACCTGCTGGGGCTTTAAGTATTGCGGCGTTAGATTTTTATGCTGAAGAAATTAAAGGTAAAAATGTTGTTTGTGTGGTTAGTGGAAGTAATAACGATATTACAAGAACAGCAGAAATAAAAGAAAGAGCATTACTACATGCTAAATTAAAGCATTATTTTATTGTGAAATTTCCACAAAGAGCAGGTGCTTTAAAAGAGTTTGTTGCCGAAATTCTTGGCCCTAATGATGATATTACGCATTTTGAGTATACAAAAAAAACAAACAGAGAAAACGGTGCGGCGGTAGTTGGTTTAGAGTTGAAATCATCTCTAGATTTAGAACCTTTAATTCAAAGAATGAAAGATAAAAGCTTTTTTGGAGACTATTTAAACGATAAGCCAGATTTGTTTCAGTT
>JAHDHO010000191.1 GCA_020631275.1 Polaribacter sp.
TTTATATCTATATTTTCTAAATAATGCACATAAATATTATTATTACCAAGGTTAGAAGTAAAAGTACCAGTGTTATTTGTAGATTCTACGTTTAACGAAGATGAATAGATTTTAAAACGCGCTCCTAAAGTTAAATTGTCATCCATTTTTCTAGTAATTCCTGCATGAATTACACCAAGATAATCAAGTTTATATAGTATTTGAGAGATACTAAAGCTTTTGTTTAAATACGCCGCATTACCTTCGTTCAAAAGTGTAATTCCGTCTTTAGGTAAATAGCCAATACCGTCTACTTCATTATAAAAACCGCCACTTAAATATGTCTTATCATCTAACCTATACCCAACATTTATAACATCGATCTTAGCATTTAAACTTACATAATCAGTTGATGTTATATTTGCTAAAACAGCTGTTACTTTATCTGTAATACTTCTGTTATCCGCAGCAAACAAGTCTGCAACAGAAAAACCTGTTGATCCTAATTCTGATGAAAAACCAGAAAGAATAGGTACGCCAATATGATATTTATAATTAGTTTCTAAACCTGGGTTTAAAAGTAATGTTTGTGGTAAACCTGCAAAGTCATACATTACTTGCTTATTTTGACTATTGACGCCAATGCTAAAGATAAATACTAAGTATAATAGTTTTGTTTTCATTTTATAAAGGCGCTTCTAAATGAATTGTTGCTGCAGAATTAAATATTATTTCACCAACATCTGATGCAAGTATAGGCGTGGTTCTATCATCTAAACTAAGCTTTACCTCTACTCTAGTAAAATTTCTTACATTCGGGTTTAATTCGATATTTAAAATTTCTTTTTGCTTAAATTCTAAATTATTTGCCGTCACTTTTAAATCGTTTAATTTATAAATAAGAGTATCATTTTCATCTAAAAGAGAAATTTCTACCGTAAAATCTCTGTTGAATCTATTTGTAATTTCAAAATCGAAATCTAGCTGCACTAAATTTTCTCTTATAAATTTTGTTTCAAATATTTTAACGTCAGATTTTTCTGAAATTTCAGTAATTGGTGGAGCGCCTGGTATTGGCACAAAATTATCTGGAGATATTGTAAAATAGGTTAATGATAAAGCATATGTAGGTTTTATGGTATAGTTGTCTATTTGATCGAAATCTACTGCATCTGAACAGCCAAATATCAAAACAAAACACAAAAGCATTTTTAATATTATATTTTTTTTCATCTTAAATATTTAAAAAATTAAACGCATAATTACCTACAAATATTGCTTAATCTCTAGTAAATTAGCAACGGAGGTTACATTTGCATCTGTAGGTGTTTCTTCATTAAAAACACAATGAATAGCCTTAAAACCAACATTTAAAGCACCGTTAATATCTGCTTCTAAACTATCACCAATCATTACCGAGTTTTCTGCAGTTGCATTGGCTTTCTTTAATGCATAATTAAATACTTTCGGATTCGGTTTTTTTACGCCAACCGAATCAGAAGTTATGATAGCATCAAAATAATCAATAATTTTTGAACTTGTCATTTTTTTTGTTTGAACTTCGTCGAACCCGTTTGTTATGATATGCAATTGATATTTACTTTTCAAATAGTCTAAAATTTCAAAAGTTCCTTCAAACAAATAATTAAAACTTGATAAGTTATCTATGTAATCGATCGCTAATTTATCAATCAATGCATCAGAAATTTCAAATTTCAATTTATCAAAAGACTTTTTTAACCTTTTGTATCTTAATTCTTCTTTGGTAACTTTTTCATCTCTATAAAGACGCCAATACTCTAAATTAATAGGCATATAGATTCTTAGAAAGTTATTAATTTCTATATCTAAATCATTTAATTTAAAAATTTTTTTGAATGTTAAACCAGAGTTTTTATCAAAATCCCAAAGCGTGTGGTCTAAGTCGAAAAATACATGTTCTATTTTCATCCTTTAAAAGTAAAGATTATAAATAAACTATTAGCACATTAAGTTGTTATATTTGTAATAATAAATCATTTTTTTTGAGTAAAAAAATTCATATATTATTCCTTTGTGGCTGGTTTCCTTCTAGGGTATTACCAACGAATGGCGATTTTATAGAAAGACATGCTAAAGCTGTTTCACATAAACATAAGGTTACAATTTTACATATAATTTCTGATGAAAATTGTAATCAAAAAATAGAAATAGTTTCAGAAAAAAAAGACGAATTAAATATACATATTGCTTATATAAAAAAGACGAAAAATCCCTTAAAGAAGATTCTTTTATATAGAAAAGCTTTTCTATCTTTATTAAAACATATTGGTGATTTTGATGTTGTACATTTAAATAAATTATACCCTTTTGGTATTTTTACTTTGTATCTAAAAAAAACTCGTAAGAAACAATTTATTATTTCTGAACATTTTACGGGTTATCATTTACCTTTATCTAAAAACATTTCTTTTCTTGAGAAATTTATCAGTAAAAAAATTGCAAAAAGTGCAGCATTTATTTGCCCAGTTTCTAACAATTTAAAAGATGCAATGCAGCAGTTAGGTTTCAAGGGAAATTACACAAGAATACCCAATGTTGTTGATACAAATTTGTTTGTTCCTTCAGAATCTAAAAATTCGGTTTTTACAATATCGCATATTTCTAATATGGTTAATCCTCATAAAAATATTGAAGGTTTACTGCAAGTGATAAAAAATCTAGAAGCTAAATTAGTTAATTTTAAGGTTGAAATTATTGGTGAAAATTCTAGTAAATACATCACTTTTGCCACTAAAATTGGTATAAACCTAAATAATGTAACATTTATTGATCAAATTCCTCATAAAGAAATCGCAAATCGATTACAAAATAGTGATTTGTTTATTTTATTTAGTAATTACGAAAATCTACCATGTGTAATTTTAGAATCTTTTTCTTGTGGTGTACCTGTAATATCTACCAATGTTGGCGGAATAAATGAATATTTTCCAGAAGGTTTTGGTAAACTAATCCAAAAAAATAATCAAGAAGAATTATTAAAAAGTATTTTAAATTTTGAAAAAAGTTTTAAAACTAAGACACTAAATAAACAAAAAATGCACAATTATGTTATTAATAATTTCTCTGAAAGTAAAATTGCGCTAGAATTTGAAAAATTATACTTTAAATCATTAAAATAAATTAACCTGAACTTAATTAAAACGTACATATTAAATTTTTTAAAACGCTCTGGAAGTTATGTATTTCTGGCTACCGTTTTTGCTAAGATTTTATCTTTAGCTGCTTCGTGGGTAGCTTTACAATTTATAGATAATCAAGATTTAGGTGTATTGCTTTTTGCTTACAATGTTATTGTGTTTATTTTGCCAATCAGTGGTTTAGGATTACATCAAAGTTTGCTTCGGTTTAGTGCATTAAACAACAATACAGAAGATAAAAATCATATTTTTTTATATGTTTTAAAATACGGGTTAATTTCATGCCTTGTATTAATAGGTATTATAATAACTAGTAGCTTTTTTATTTCTTTTCAATTTGAAAAAGCACAGTTTTTTATCATTATTTTATCGTTTTTATTAATTCCGGCTTTTCTTTTTGAAATCATAAAATCGCAATTAAGACTAAACCACGACAACAAGAACTATGCATATTCCGAGTTTTTATACAGCCTAATTTTCTTAATTCTAATTACCGTTTTAACCTTTTATTATCAAGAAAATGGTTATATAA
>JAHDHO010000192.1 GCA_020631275.1 Polaribacter sp.
ATCCTATAGAAACAGGAAATTTTAAACTAGATGGTGGTGCAATGTTTGGTGTTGTACCTAAAAGTATTTGGCAAAGAACAAATCCTGCAGATTCTAATAACTTAATAGATATGAGTATGCGTTGTATGCTTATAGAAGATGAAGATAGACTTATATTAATAGATACAGGTTTAGGCGCAAAACAATCAGATAAATTTTTTGGTTATTACTATTTGTTTGGAGATTTTTCTTTAGACAGTTCTTTGGCTAAACATGGTTTTCATAGAGATGATGTAACAGATGTTTTTCTAACACATTTACATTTTGATCATTGCGGAGGTGTAATTGAATGGAATTCTCAAAAAACGCTATTACAACCCGCTTTTAAGAATGCAAAATTTTGGTCAAATGATAATCATTGGCAATGGGCAACAGAACCAAACGCCAGGGAAAAAGCATCTTTTCTAAAAGAAAATATAAATCCGATTAAAGAAAGTGGCCAACTTAATTTTATCCATAGAAATGCAATCGACCAAATAGGCTTTAATGTTTTGTTTATGGATGGTCATACAGAAAAACAAATGTTACCAAAAATAACATATCAAGGCAAAACAATTGTTTTTATGGCAGATTTATTACCAACAATTGGGCATATTCCTTTGCCATATGTAATGGGTTATGATACAAGGCCTTTATTAACAATAAAAGAAAAAGCGGCTTTTTTAAACGAAGCTGCAGACAATAATTATTACCTTTTTTTAGAACACGATGCATATAACGAGCTTTGTACGGTTAAGCACACAGAAAAAGGAGTAAGATTAAAAAATACACATAAATTTACAGATATATTTAATTAAGAGAAGAGAGATGAGAGTATTAAAGCCAATTATTTATACAGCAGTTGCTAGTGTTGTTTTTGCAAGTTGTAAAACATCAATAAATACAATTCCGGTACCAAATGGTGCAGAAAATGTAATAAATATTCCTGCTAAAAAAGGAACGTTATCAGAAGAACAAGTACAAGTTTGGAGTCATATGGATTTGCAAACAGACTCGATTCCTGGAATGAGTATTGCAAAGGCGTATCAATTTTTAGAAGGTAAAAAAGGAGTGCCAGTAATTGTTGCTGTTGCAGATTCTGGTATAGATGTAGAGCACGAAGATTTAAAAGATGTTGCTTGGGTTAACCCTAAAGAAGTTGCAAACAATAATAAAGATGATGACAATAACGGTTATGTAGATGATGTACATGGATGGAATTTTCTTGGAAATAAAGAAGGTAAAATTGTAAATGCAGATCAACTAGAACTAACTAGAATTGTAAAAAAAGGAATGGACAAATTTGGCGATAAAAAAGCATCAGAAATAGCTGATGCAGATAAAGCTGAATTTCAAGAATTTTTAAAGTTAAAAGAGAAATATTCAAAATCGGTAGCTGCACATAAACAAGAATTATTTAATCTTGAACAAACAGAGACTAGAATTACACAAATAGAGCAAAACTTTAATGATGTAAAAGAATTTTTGGGCAAAGAGAATTTTACCATAGAAGATTTAAAAAGTGCAAAACCAGAAAGCGCACAATTAGCTGCAAAAATTGCCGATGTTTCTAATATGTTAACTAGAGGTATGAGCGAAAAAGGTTTGTTAGATTATAAAAAGCAATTATTAGATTATAAGAAAGGTAAAGACGCTTCTAAAAGTTACGATTTAGATTTTAATGCTAGACAAACTTTAGGTGATGATTTATATGATATAAATGATAAATTTTACGGAAACAATAATGTAATTGGTTCTAAAGATTTAGAAAGTCATGGTACACACGTTGCTGGTATTGTTGCTGCTTCTAGAAACAATAACAAAGGTGTAAATGGTGTTGCTAATAATGTTAAAATTATGGCAGTAAGAGTTGTGCCAGATGGCGATGAGCACGATAAAGATGTTGCTTTAGGAATTCGTTATGCAGTTGACAATGGTGCAAAAGTTATAAACACAAGTTTTGGTAAAGCATATTCACCAAATAAACAATGGGTTTATGATGCAATTAAGTATGCACAAACTAAAGATGTTTTAATTGTAAATGCTGCCGGTAACGATGGTAAAAATATCGATATTGAAAAAACATACCCAAATGATTCTAAAGATTTAGTAAATGAAATTTCAGACAATGTTTTAACAATAGGAGCAATGAGTTTGCATTATGATGAAAACTTACCAGCTACTTTTTCTAATTATGGTAAAATGAATGTTGATGTTTTTGCACCAGGTGTAGATATTTATGCAACATTCCCTAAAAATGAATACGAAGCAATTAGTGGTACATCTATGGCAGCACCTTCTGCAGCGGGCGTTGCAGCTTTAGTGCGTTCATATTATCCGCAGTTATCTGCAAGTCAAGTAAAGCATATTTTAATGAATTCTGGGTTAAAAGTTAATTTTGATGTTATTAAACCAGGCACTAAAGACGAAAAAGTTCCATTCTCAGATTTATCAGTTTCTGGTAGAGTAGTTAATGCTTATAATGCGTTAATTATGGCAGATAGAATTGTAAACGGAAAAAAATAATGATTACAAAACAGCAATCTTTTGATTGCTGTTTTTTACTTTTATATTCAAATTTAATTAACTATAACATGAAAAAAAACCTACTTTTATTTTTTACTATTGCTGTAATTGCTTCTTGTACCCAAACAAAAGAAGCAACATATCAGCAAAAAAAAGACACTAAGTTTACAACTTATTGGCAACAGCATATCGATTATACAATGGATATTGATGTAGATACAGAAAAGTATCAATATAAAGGAACACAAAAAGCTGTGTACACAAACAATTCGCCAGATCAATTAGATAAAGTTTATTATCATTTATATTTTAATGCTTTTCAACCAGGTTCTCAAATGGATGTTAGGTCTTTAAATATTAAAGACCCAGACAGAAGAGTTAGAGATAGAATTAGCAAATTAAATGCTGATGAAATTGGGTATATTAAAGTAAACTCTTTAAAGCAAAACGGTACTGCTGTAACTTACGAAACTGTAGGTACTATTTTAGAAGTAACTTTAAATACACCAATTAAATCTGGTGAAACAGTTACTTTAGATATGGATTTTGATGCACAAGTTCCTGTTCAAATTAGAAGAACTGGTAGAAACAACAAAGAAGGTGTTGCACTTTCGATGTCTCAATGGTATCCTAAAATGGCAGAATATGATTTTGAAGGTTGGCATACACCACCTTATATTGCTAGAGAATTCCACGGAATTTGGGGTGATTTTGACGTGAAGATTTCTATTGATAAAGATTACGTTGTTGGTGGTACTGGTTATTTGCAAAATCCGCAAGAAATAGGACATGGTTACGAAGACAAAACAAAACCATTAAATGTGCCAAATACAGAAAAATTAACTTGGCATTTTAAAGCACCAAACGTACATGATTTTATGTGGGCAGCAGATCCTTATTATAATCATGATGTTTTAAAAATGGCAAACGGAATAGATTTACACTTTCTATATAAGAAAGATTTAGAAGCTAAATACTTAAGCAACTGGAAAGAATTACAACCAAAAACTGCTGAATTAATGGCTTATTTTAGTAAACATGTTGGTCAATATCCATACAAACAATACTCTGTTATACAAGGAGGTGATGGAGGTATGGAATATGCAATGTCTACTTTAATTACAGGAAAAAGAAGTTTTGGTAGTC
>JAHDHO010000193.1 GCA_020631275.1 Polaribacter sp.
CAACAGAAGCTAGCTTCACAAACGATTTAGGAGCAGATTCTTTAGATACTGTTGAGTTAATTATGGAATTCGAAAAAGAATTTGATATTCAAATTCCAGATGATCAAGCAGAAAACATTGGTACTGTAGGTCAAGCGGTTAGTTATATAGAAGAAGCAAAAAAGTAAGAATTATATGCAATTAAAACGAGTTGTAGTCACTGGACTTGGCGCATTAACGCCAATTGGTAATAATATTGAAGAATATTGGAACGCCTTAGTTAACGGAGTTAGCGGAGCAGCACCTATCACTTACTTTGATGCTGCCAAGTTCAAAACTCGTTTCGCATGTGAACTTAAGGGCTTTAAGGTTAATGATTTTATTGACAGAAAAGAAGCCCGCAGAATGGATCGATTTACGCAATATGCAATGGTAGCTTCTGATGAGGCAATTGCAGATGCAGATTTAGATCTAGAAAAAATTAACAAATTACGAGTTGGTGTAATTTGGGGAGCTGGTATTGGAGGTTTAGAAACTTTTCAAAATGAAGCTATAAATTTTGGAGCCGGAGACGGTACACCAAGATTTAATCCTTTCTTTATACCAAAAATGATTGCAGACATTGCACCAGGACATATTTCTATTAAAAATGGATTTATGGGGCCAAATTATACTACAGTATCTGCCTGTGCATCTTCTGCTAACGCAATGATAGATGCATTAAATTACATTAGATTAGGACACTGCGACGTAATTGTTACAGGTGGTTCTGAAGCTGCTGTAACGTATGCGGGTGTTGGTGGTTTTAACGCAATGCACGCTTTATCAACTAGAAACGATTCTCCAGAATCTGCATCGAGACCTTTTGACGCAGAAAGAGATGGATTTGTTTTAGGAGAAGGAGCTGGAGCAATTATTTTAGAAGAATATGAGCATGCAAAAGCAAGAGGTGCAAAAATATATGCAGAGGTAATTGGAGGCGGTATGTCTTCGGATGCTTATCATATGACAGCGCCACATCCAGAAGGATTGGGTGTGATTGCAGTAATGAAAAATTGTTTAGAAAATTCGGGTATCAAACCAGAGGATGTAGATCATATTAACACACATGGTACATCTACACCACTTGGTGATGTTGCAGAATTAAAGGCAATATCAGAAGTTTTTGGCGACCACGCTAAGAACATCAATATTAATTCTACAAAATCTATGACAGGGCACTTACTTGGTGCTGCAGGAGCTATAGAATCTATTGCTTCTATTTTAGCAATGAAACACAGTATTGTTCCGCCAACAATAAATCATTCTAATGCAGATGAAAATATAAATCAAGAACTTAATTTAACTTTAAACAAACCTCAAGAAAGAGAAATTAAAGTTGCAATGAGTAATACTTTTGGTTTTGGTGGTCATAATGCATGTGTAGCATTTAAGAAATTAGATGAGTAGTTTATGAATAATTTTATTCGTAAAATAGTTCAATCGCATTCTAAAGAAGATGCAGAATTTCATAACGAATTACGAAAACTACTAAATTTTTCTCCAAGAAAAATAAATCAATACAAAAAGGCATTTACACATAGATCTGTTCAAATGCTAGATAAAAAAGGGAATCCTATAAACTACGAAAGATTAGAGTTTTTAGGCGACTCTATTTTAGGTTCTGTTATTGCTGCCTATCTATATAAAAAAGTGCCTACAGGTACAGAAGGGTATTTAACCCAAATGCGCTCTAAAATTGTTAGTAGAGAGCATTTAAATGAGTTAGGTAAAGACTTAAACTTAATTAAGTTTGTAAAAAGTAATATTGACCAATCTAATGTAGGCGATAATATTCATGGTAATATTTTTGAAGCATTAATTGGCGCTATTTATTTAGACAAAGGATATAATTTTTGTCAGAAATTTATATATCATAATGTAATCGTACCATACGTAGATATTGAAAAGCTAGAAGGTAAAATTACTAGTTATAAAGGTTTAATTATAGAATGGTGTCAAAAGCAAAAGAAAATTTATAGCTTTGATACTTATGAAGACTCTGGTAACGACCCCGTAAAGCATTTTAGTGTTAAAGTAAGTATAGATGGTGAGCAAATTGCTAAAGGAAGAGCTACATCAAAGAAAAAAGCAGAAGAGCAAGCATCTAAAAGGGTGTATTTTGCATTTCAAAAGCAAATTTCTCTAGATTAAAGCGATAACGTTTTCGTTAAAATAACATAGAATACTCGTAAACTATTAGTAATTTAGCAAGATTAAATACTAAAAGTAAATTTACGATATATGCAAATTCATGCTTTAGGTTTAGAAGATTTTTGTGAAGAAGAATACTCTTTAATAGGTATTCATACAGCATTAGAAGACTACAGGCTTGCATATTTACTAAATAAAAATTTAAACATAAAGTTTTCTAAATCGACCAAAAATTTAGAGTTCGAAAAAGATAAAAATTTAGCATCGTTTTCAATCTATAATTTTTCTAGCAAAAAGTACGATTATGATTGGTTTTTAATTGCAAATAGCTTTAAAAACGAAAACCAAACACAATCGAGTGAGTTACTTTTAACTACAGAAACCAGAACTTACTTAATTCCGGAAAAGAAGAAGGTAGATTTTTTTATTAAAATTTCTGGCGAAGTAGGAGATGCTTATGTTATAAATACAGTAAAAAAAATAAAAGAAATTGAGCAAGTAATTACTTCTTATTCAATTGATAAAAACACACTAAAGTCTAAAGACTTTTTAATATTTTAATATGACAGATTATAAAAAAACTAAAATCGTTGCAACGTTAGGACCCGCTACAGGTACTAAAGAAATTTTAACAAATTTAGCAAAAGAAGGTGTAAACGTCTTCAGAATTAATTTTTCTCATGCAGAATATGAAAATGTAAAGAAGACTGTTAAGACTATTAGAGAAATTAACGAAGAAAACGATTTCAACGTAGCTATTCTTGCAGATTTACAAGGACCAAAACTTCGAGTTGGTGTTATGGAAGATGATGTAGTTTTAGAAGATGGTGATTTATTTACCTTTACTACAGAAAAATGTATTGGTACAAAAGAAAAAGCGTTTATGACCTATCAACGTTTTCCAAAAGATGTAAAAGTAGGAGAACAAATTTTGGTAGACGATGGTAAACTATTATTCGAGGTTGTATCTACAGATAAAGACAAAGAAGTAGTTGTAAAAACTGTTGTAGGTGGTCCTTTAAAATCTAAAAAAGGGGTAAACTTACCTAACACTGCTATTTCTTTACCAGCATTAACAGAAAAAGATAAAGAAGATGCAATTTTTGCATTGAGTTTAAATATTGATTGGATGGCTTTGTCTTTTGTTAGAACGCCAGAAGATTTAAGAATGTTAAGAGATTTAATCGATCAACATTCAGAATATAGAGTACCTGTAATTGCAAAAATAGAAAAGCCAGAAGCCGTTGCAAATATAGATGCATTAATACCTTATTGTGATGGTTTAATGGTAGCACGTGGAGATTTAGGTGTTGAAATTCCTATGCAAGACGTACCATTAATTCAAAAGAAATTAGTTAGAAGAGCAAAAAGAGCAAGAATACCCGTAATTATTGCAACTCAAATGATGGAAACAATGATTGATAACTCTGTACCAACAAGAGCAGAGGTTAATGATGTTGCAAATTCTATTATGGATGGAGCAGATG
>JAHDHO010000194.1 GCA_020631275.1 Polaribacter sp.
ATCTGCATCACATTGAAAAAACTCTCTAAATCTACCTTTCTGTGGTCTATCTGCTCTCCAAACTGGCTGAACTTGGTAACGTTTAAATGGAAAGGTAATATCATTTTGATGTTGCACAACATATCGTGCAAAAGGCACTGTTAAATCGTATCTTAATGCTTTTTCTGATATTTGAGAAGTAACTTTTAAACTATTCTTTTCTGATAAAAGTTTTTCATCAGCTTTTTTAAGAAAATCACCTGAGTTTAAAATTTTAAAAATAAGCCTATCTCCTTCTTCACCATATTTCCCCATTAAAGTAGATGAGTTTTCAAAACTTGGTGTTTCTATTGGCTGAAATCCAAAAGTTTCAAACGCAGTTTTTATGGTATTCATTATATACGTTCTGTTTGCTACTTCTGTTGGCGAAAAATCTCTTGTTCCTTTTGGAATGCTTGGTTTCATTAAAAAAAGTTTTTAGTTGTTGGTTTTAGTAACAGTACTGCAACCAATTGCTTAAAATTAAATATTCTCAATTAAAAATTGCGAGAGCAAATATCGTGAAAAAGTTATAATTTTTTGGGTGTTCTAAAGGTTTTATTTAACCTTCTTAAAGAGTATATAGAAGCGTTTAATTCGAAGCCTAACAAAAGTATAATTGCATTTAGCCAAATAAATAACATCAATATTAAAAGTGTACCTATAGAACCGTAAAGCTCGTTATACTTGGCAAATTCATTCACATAATAACTAAACAAATAAAAAGTTAAAATGGATAAAAGCGTAGTAAATACTGCTCCTGGAGAAAAAAATCTAGAATGTTTTCCTTCTTTTACGCCATAATGATACAACATAGAAACAGTTAAAAATATCATCAATAAAAATATAAAACCTCTTACCAACTGAATCCAAATTAAATTATCTTCTAACCAACCTAGTGTTACCATATCTTTTAAAATGAATTCAAAAGATATTATTAAGGTTACAGTAACCAATAAAAATATAACGATAACTAGAGAGACTAACATTGCAACAAAATAAGATCGAAATACATTTCTTACTTCTTTTACATGATATGAGTACTCGAAACCTCCAAAAATAGCATTTACACCATTTGTCATTAAAAATATAGAACCAATAAAACCAAAAGAGAGCAAGCCACCGTATTGATTTTTTATAATATCTACTAAAACAGAATCTACTGCATCAAAAGTTTTGGGAGGTAAAACATCAGAAATAATTGATAACAATCCTTCTTGTGCACCATCTATAGGTAAAAAAGGAATTAATGTAAGCACAAATAACATAAAAGGAAAAATTGACATAAAGAAACTATAAGCAATTCCGCCAGCTCTTGTGGTTAACGCACCTTCTACTATACCAATAAAATACATTTCTAAGACATCATATAAAGACATACCTTCTAAACCCGGAATTTTAATTTTCTTACCGAGTTTTACCAAAATATTTATAATTGGTATTTTTTCTAATTTGTCTTCTATTTCTTTTGTCATTAGCTAAACGTGCGAAGTGTATTTGCTATTCTATTATAATTTTGTAAGAAACTAAAAGTCCCTCTAAAGTTGTTCTGCTAAACTTTGCACTCGATAATTTATTTTTATTCGGATTGATATTAAAATTTACAGCGGTTCTAAAATCAGATTTTTCGATATTGGTACCCGAGAAAACAGCGGCTTTAAGATCTGATTTTTCAAATAAGGAATTATTTAAATCTGCTTCTGAAAAATCTACTGATTCTAAATTACAATTTACAAATTTTGTTTTCGGAATTTTGAGTTTATAAAATGATGAAAAATTAAGTTGACATCCTTTAAATGAAAAGTCTAACAAAAAAGGGTCTACATTGTCAAACTTAACTCCAATCATTTTACAATTTACAAAACTAACATCTTTAAAAGCTGTATTACCAACAATTGTATTACTAAAATTACAATCTATAAACTCGCATTCTATAAATTGAATATTTGAGGTATGAATTCCTTGAAAGTTACAATTATTAAAAACACAATTATCATACTCTCCTTTTTTAATTTTAGTTGAGGTAAAATCTATTTTCGAGTAGGTTTCGCTATCAAAAAAACTGTCTAGCATTTTAGTCTATTGCTTTTAAACTTAAATCTAAGTTGTAAACCGAATGTGTTAATGCACCAGAAGAAATATAATCTACGCCACATTCTGCATATTTTCTTATCGTTTCTTCGTTAATTCCGCCGGAAGATTCTGTTAAACAAGTATCGCCAATTAAGGCTACAGCTTTTCGAGTATCTTCATAATTAAAGTTGTCTATTAATATTCTATAAACACCATCTACAGACAAAATTTCTTTTATTTCTTCTAAACTTCTTGCTTCTACAATTATCTTTATATCTAAGTTTTTTTCAGCTAAATACTTCTTAGTTTTAGTAATTGCTGCTGTAATGCCGCCAGCAAAATCTATATGATTGTCTTTTATCATTACCATATCATACAAAGCAAATCTGTGGTTTTCTCCGCCACCAATTTTAACAGCCCATTTTTCTAAAGCTCTAATTCCTGGTGTAGTTTTTCTAGTGTCTAAAACCTTTGTTTTTGTTCCTTTTAATAAATCAGCAAAAAAAGCAGTTTTAGTAGCAATTGCACTCATTCTTTGCATTGCATTTAAAACCAAACGCTCTGCCATTAATATAGATTGCGATTTACCTGCAACATGAAAAACGACATCGCCATACTTAACTTTTTCTCCGTCATTTATAAAAGTTTCTACTTCTAAATCTTTATCTACATAAGAAAAAACTTGTTTTGCAAATTCTACACCTGCAATAATACCATCGTCTTTTACCAATAATTTTGCTTTACCAGTAGCATCCGCAGGAATACAAGAAAGAGACGTATGATCTCCATCGCCTATATCCTCGCGAATTGCATTTGTAATTATGAGTTCTAATTCTTTTTCAAATTGTTGTTTCGATATCATATTTTCTGTATTCTGATGTAAAAATAGTATTTTATATTATGAATTACGAATAACAATTTACTAATTGATAATTTGTAATTTCGCACCATGAAAATTAAATTATTAGCCATCGGTAAAACAGATAATAAAAACCTTTTATTATTGATTAATGAATATGAAAACCGATTGAAACATTACGTGAAATTTCAATTAGAAATTATACCAGATATTAAAAATGTTAAAAATTTAAGCGAAATTCAGCAAAAGGAAAAAGAAGGAGAATTGATTTTATCGAAACTTCAAAATACCGATCAATTGGTGTTGCTAGATGATAAAGGAAAACATTATACTTCTATTGAATTTTCTAAATATTTACAGAAAAAAATGAATGCTGGTTTAAAACAATTGGTATTGGTAATTGGTGGTCCTTATGGTTTTTCTGATGCGGTTTACAAGAAAGCAACTGGTAAAATTTCTTTATCTAAAATGACTTTTTCTCATCAAATGATTCGTCTTTTTATTGTTGAACAAATTTATAGAGGTTTTACAATTTTAAAGAACGAGCCTTATCATCATGAGTAATTATTCCGTTTTATTATTGATTAAAATTCTGTAAAGTAAAATTATTTCGAAAATTTCTACAGTAAGTTGAGTAAAAATTGCAATCGGCGCTAAAATAATTAGTAGCAAACAAACACCTGTAATTATTTCTAAGATTC
>JAHDHO010000195.1 GCA_020631275.1 Polaribacter sp.
AGGTTGCAATGCGTTTGGCTTCTTCATCTGTATCTGCAATAATCACATTTACACCTGCCATTACATAGGGTTTATCTAAGGCATTCGAAGGCTGAAACTCTTCTCTATAAATTTTTATAGCTGTTGCTAAATAGGTAGTTGCAAAATGACTTGCAAATGCATACGGCAAACCTTTTTTGGCTGCCAAATGTGCACTATCGGTACTAGAACCTAAAATATAAATAGGCACATCTACACCTTCTGCAACCGTTGCTCTTACGCCTGCAGTACTATTTTCTTTCGAAAAATATTGCTGAATTTTAGCTACTTCTCTCGGAAAATCTTGTGCGGCACTCATAAAATCTGAACGAATGGCTGCTGCTGTTGCCCTATCGGTTCCTGGTGCCCTACCCAAACCTAAATCGATTCTGTTAGGGTATAACGTTGCCAATGTACCAAATTGCTCTGCGACTATTAAAGGCGAATGATTGGGCAACATAATTCCGCCAGAACCAATGCGTAATGTATTGGTTGCCTGTGCTGCGTGCCCAATTAAAATTGCTGTGGCACTAGACCCAATATGTTCTGAGTTGTGGTGTTCTGCCAACCAATACCTGGTATACCCCGCTTTTTCGGCACTTTTTGCTAGTGCTATAATATTGCGAAAGGTTTGTTGTAATGTATTATTTTGAGATACCAAAGCCAAATCTAGTATCGAGTATAAAGTGTTTTTAAATTTCATAAAAGTATCAGAATCAATGTAAACGTGTGTTTCAAACTTTTTAAGGGACCACAAAGTTACGCAACCAATTTAGTTGTTTGCACTAAGGTTCTGTTAATTCTTACAATAGAACTATTGATACAATTGATAGGCTTACAACGCTAAAAGCTTAGCGTTTTTTACCTTTACTTTTTAGCTCTTTTATTTTTACGTAAATTAACTTTAAGCGGCCGTTTGCAGTGTCTCTTCGTTCTACTTCAAAGTTTGGTATCGACTGAATTAACGGTGTTAATTTTTGAAACCCATAATTTCTAGAATCAAAATTGGGTTGTTTCTTTTGCAACAAGCCACCAACATCTCCTAAAAAGGCCCAACCATCATCATCGGCAACATCATCTATAGTATTGGCTATAAATTTTATTTCTTTTGGGGTAATGGTATCGTACTTATTTTTGATTGCCGGTTTTGTAGTTGTTGTTTCTTGTTCATTGTCTTCGCTTTCTTGCTTTAAGATTTCGATATAAATAAACTTATCACAAGCTACAATAAACGGATTTGGTGTTTTCTTTTCTCCCAATCCGTACACTTTCATACCAGCTTCTCTTAAACGGGTTGCCAAACGTGTAAAATCGCTATCACTAGACACCAAACAGAAACCGTCTACTTTTTCTGAATATAAAATATCCATAGCATCGATAATCATGGCAGAATCTGTGGCATTTTTACCGGTAGTATAGCCATATTGCTGTATGGGTGTAATGGCATTTTCTAACAACATGTTTTTCCATTTAGACAAATGTGGCTTGGTCCAATCACCATAAATACGTTTAATTGTTGGGTTGCCGTATTTGGCAATTTCTTCCATCATTTCTTTTACATACGCAGAGGGTATGTTGTCTCCGTCTATTAAAACTGCTAGTTTTATGTCCATTATATCTTGTTTATAGTTATAAAGATAGTGGGTTTCTTACAACTGTTAAAACTTAACCGCTTTTAAATTGTATTTTGTGGTTTTCTTTTCTCTTTTATTTTAAGATGAAAGTTTATTGGACTGCACATTTATAAAAGATAAGTTGTAACTTTCATTTTTAAAACAAAAAAAACACTATGGGATTATTTAATAAAATACTAGGCAATGCTAGTGAGGTTTCTACTGAAAAATTAACAGAAAAATACCAACGCTTGTTAGTAGACAACGAGCATATAGAACTTGGTTTTAAATTGTTAAGAGACACGTTTATGTTTACCAACAAACGTTTAATTTTAATAGACGTGCAAGGTTTAACGGGTAGTAAAGTAGAATACAAATCGATGCCCTACAAAAGTATTTCTCGGTTTTCTTTAGAAACCTCGGGTACTTTTGATTTGGATGCCGAATTAAAAATTTGGATTTCCAGCGAAAACATTCCTTCTGTAAGCAAAAAGTTTAACAAAAGTATCGATGTGTACGAGGTACAAAAGTACTTGGCTAGTAAAGTGATGTAGATACTGTGCTTCGTTTTTTACTTACAAAAGGTGTTTTTTAGATGATTACCATTTATACAAACCGCCTCTTTTTACAAACTTATCTATATTATAATGCATAGTTTTCATAGCGTTTGCAACACCAACCTCTAAAATTGGTTTACTATAATTGTGTGTACCTTGCGCATTGTCAAAAAATCGCCCTGCAGGATCTACCATTACATAACTACCCTTTATAGCTGTGTTGGATTCTGGTACTATAGTTTCAACGTTTTTATGTGTATTTAAAAAATAAGTATACTCTGCATCTGTAATTTTAAAATCATCAATTTTATTATCATTTTGGCCTTTTATTGGTAATACTTGTAATACTTTCCAACGTTGAGGGTTGGCAGAGGAAATAAAATCAGATAAATTTTCTTTAAAGTTTACACTATTTACCACTGTATTAATTTTTAAGCCATAACCATAACTTTTAATAGCAGCTATTAAATCATAATAATTCGCCTTACTTAATGTTCTTTTCCCTATAATAGCTCTACCTATTTTAATGTTGTTTTCTTCTTTTAAGCTATCAATACTTATAGCAATCCAATCTAAATATGGTTTGTTTTCTATTAAAAACTTTTCTGTTAATTTACTGCCATTGGTTACAATCATTGTAGTTAGGCCTAATTCTTTTGCTTTCTTAATTAGTTTGGGTAACCATTTGCAAAGTAAAGGTTCACCGCCTGCAAATGTTATTTTCTCAAAGCCTGCTAAAGCGATTTGCTCTACCACTTTTATCGCTTCTTGTTCTGGTAAATGCCCTTTTGGCAAAATGGTTTGTTTTACATCTTGAAAGGTTGCAAAACAAAATTCACAACGCATGTTGCAAGGTTCCCACAAGTGAAAATTGATACTTGGTATAAAATTAGTATTCATAATATAGAGTTTAAAATTAGGTGTAGCACCAACTATATATGTATACTTACTATATCTATTGTTCTATTTTTACTATAAAATTTTTAAGATTTAAAAAATCCTTCCTTTCTAGTTCACTGCTTCTAAGTAAGTGCAGTATTTCTTGGTAATTCACTCGAATTACACCATTTTCTACGACTCCAATTTTCTCCATCGCAGTAGTAACATACCATAACTTTATTATTCTTTTTTCACCTTGTTTGATAAGATGGTTTTGTGCTTTTGTAAGTTGACTAATTGCTTTTCTATCTTGTGGAACTTGAGCTAATTGTTGTCTTAAATTTATTTTTTGAGAAGTACGTTTTAACTGCATTAAAACAATGTATTCGTTATCTTCTAAAACAACATCTGCATCTCCATTTTTAATTCCGTTATCTTCTTGCCAATTAGTATTTACTTTCCAGACATCATCCCATCTAATTAGATGGTCTTTTAATATTTGTTCAATAACTTTACCATCTTTAGGTGTGTAGTTTTTCAAAATGCTTTCTGTAATCGTATACAAACCAGAAAAAG
>JAHDHO010000011.1:0-17155 GCA_020631275.1 Polaribacter sp.
TATTATAGAAGACATTTTATCGGCTCCTATTAATAAAACTTTTTTATATCTACCAGATTCTATATAACTTGTAACAGTAGACATACCATATAAAAAACTAGAGCAAGCCGCTTGTAAATCGTAAGCAAAAGCATTTGTTGCGCCTATTTCTGTAGCAACATAAGCCGCTGTAGATGCAACTGGTAAATCTGGTGTTGCAGTCGCAACAATTACCAAATCTATTTCTTTAGGGTCTAAATTTTTCTTACTGATTAAATCTTCTGACGCTTTAATAGCCATATAAGAAGTACCAAGACCTTCACCTTTTAAGATTCTTCTTTCTTTGATACCAGTTCTAGTAGTAATCCATTCGTCATTGGTATCTACATAGCTTTCTAACTCTTTGTTAGTTAAAACATATTCAGGAACATATTTCCCTACTGCTGTAATTGCTGCAGTGATTTTTGTCATAATACTTAGTTTGTTATCCCAATGTTAAGGAATTTCAAAGAAATGAAATTTATTTTACTTTTTAGAATAAAAAGTATTAAAACGATGGGATTTCGTATAAAAACGCAAAAAAACCCTCAAATTTGAGGGTTTTTTATGTAAAATAAAAATTTTCTATGCTTCTGCTGCTGCAGATTCTAATACTACTTGACCTCTATAGTAAAGTTTACCTTCGTGCCAGTGAGCTCTGTGATATAAGTGTGCTTCACCTGTAGTTGGATCTGTAGCAATCTGTTGTGCAGATGCTTTATAATGCGTTCTCCTTTTATCTCTTCTCGTTTTCGATATTTTTCTTTTAGGATGTGCCATTTTATGTCTTTTTTTCTGTTATTAAATTCTTTAATTTATCCCATCTAGGGTCTGTTGTTTCAACAGTTTTTTCTTCTTTTATTTCTAACTCTTCTAATTTGCTTAAAGCTTCAGACTTCATTGTACCATCTAGTACTTTTGGATGAACTCTTTTACTTGGAACAGCTAACACAATCATTTCGTAAATAAATTGCGCTACATTAAATTGATATACTTCATGAGGTAAAATTAAAATCTCTTCATTATCATCATTATATTCTGGACCAAATTTCACAACTAAAGGTAATTTAGAAGTAATTTCAAGGTCAAAATACTCATTTGTAACATCACAAGGCACGTTAACTGTACCTGAGGCTATAAACAAAAGCTCAAAAAAAGTGCTTTTTTTTACAAACTCTAAAGTAACATTTATAGAAGATTTATTAAACTCACTATAATTATAAAACTCAAAGAACGTATTATCAATACTATACTCAAATAGATGTTTTCCTTCTTTTAGTCCTACAAACTGTATGTTGTATTGTTTCAAGTCTTTCATTATCAAACATCAATTGAGCGTGCAAAGATATAAAAAAATGTTTTTATACACCGTTTTCTTTAAAAAAAAGAAATTTATTTTTAATGCTTTACTAAAAGCGTGTTTTTAGTGAGTTCTTTATATTCATTTCTTACGTTATAAATTTGAATAGCAGAAAACAAAGCTTCCTTAAAAGACGATGGGTTTGCAAGGTTTTTTCCAGCAATATCGAAACCGGTTCCATGATCTGGTGATGTTCTAATTTCACTTAATCCTGCAGTGAAATTTACGCCGTTACCAAAAGACAATGCTTTAAAAGGAGCTAAACCTTGATCGTGATAGGTTGCCAAAACGCCATCAAATTGCTTATAAGTTTCAGACCCGAAGAAACCATCTGCAGCATAAGGCCCAAAAACTAATTTACCACTTTCTTTAATTTCTTCTATTGTTGGTTTTATAATTTCATCATCTTCTTTACCAATTACACCTTTATCACCACAATGAGGATTCAAACCTAAAACTGCAATTTTTGGTTTCGCAATGCCAAAATCTTTCTTTAAAGAAGCATGCATTGTAGACACTTTTTCTTTAATAATTTCTGGAGTAATAGCTTCTGCTACTTTCGAAATAGGGATATGACCCGTTATCAAACCAATTCTTAATACGTCTGTCATTAGAATCATTAAACTTTTACCAGGTAAGTTTTCTTCTAAATATTCTGTATGACCTGGAAAATTAAATGTTTCTGACTGTATGGTTTCTTTATTAATAGGTGCAGTTAGTAAAACATCTATACTTTTATTCTTTAAATGTTCTACCGCAGCTTCTAAAGATTTTGCTGCATATAAACCTGAAACTTTAGTTTCCTCTCCTAATTTAATAGAAACATCTTCTTTCCAAACATTTAAAACATTTATTTTAGAATGATTTAATTGATTAATTTGGTTAATTCCATGTACAGGAACATCTAATTTTAAAGCTTTCTTATGATAAGAAACAACTTTCATCGCACCAAATAAAACCGGCGTACAGAAATCTAACATTCTCTTATCTTCAAATGTTTTTAAAATAACTTCAATACCTATACCATTTAAATCTCCTATTGAAATTCCAACGATTATTTTATCAGTTTTATCAGCCATAACTCTTGTAATATTCTTAATTTTGATATTCTACAAAAGTAACTAAAATTTAGAGAAATGTTTACAGGAATAATAGAGACACTTGGTAAAGTAACAAATTTAGTAAGTGAGAAAGATAATCTTCATATAACAGTAAGTAGCAGTATTACAAACGAATTAAAAATAGACCAAAGTGTTGCACATAACGGCGTATGCTTAACTGTTGTTGGTATTAAAGATAGTGAATACACGGTTACAGCTATTAAAGAAACTTTAAACAAAACAAATATTGGAGAATTAAAAGTAAATTCTATTGTAAATTTAGAAAGAGCAATGAAACTTGGCGATCGATTAGATGGCCATATTGTACAAGGGCATGTAGATGAAACAGGTACTTGCGTAAATATTGAAAATCAAAATGGAAGTACTGTTTTTACGTTTGAATACAACTCTAAAATAAACAATAATATTACAATAGAAAAAGGTTCTATAACTGTAAACGGAGTTAGTTTAACAGTTGTAAACTCTAAAGACGACTCGTTTAGTGTTGCAATAATACCTTACACATTAGAGAACACATCTTTTAAAAATTTAGCAATAAACGATAAAGTAAATTTAGAATTTGATGTTATAGGAAAATACGTTAGCAGACTAACTTTAAAAAATAACGATTAAAATAAAAAAAGGTTAGTTTTTTAATTTAGCTACACCATAAATTAAAGCTGAAGCCACTAAAAACAACAAACCTCCATCAACAGACAACCCTGGTGGTGGTGGTGGTGGTATTGGTGGTGGTACAATTTGACCAAAAACCAATTGAACAGAAAAAAGCACTATTATTAGTACTAAATATTTTATTTTCTTCATTTTATATCCCCCCAGATTAAAATTTTGAAATTTTTTTTTACAAATATCTAATTTTTATTTGATATATGCTAAAAAAATAAAGTGGTCCCACTTGGGCTCGAACCAAGGACCACCTGATTATGAGTCAGGTGCTCTAACCAACTGAGCTATGGGACCAAAATTATTGGATGCAAATGTACTATTATTTTTAATATTCTGGTAAAAAAAAACAAAAATCTTATACAGATCTATTCATCAACCATAAACCAAAATCTTTAAGACCCTGTTTATCAGACTCTTTAATACTCATTTTAGCTAAAGTATCGAAAGCTTTTTCGGTATAATTTGTTATTTCTTGCTTAATTAAAAGCGGAATATCGTTCAATTCGAAGATTCTTCTTACTTCAGAAATCTTAACAGAGTTCTCATTAAGCTTCTTCTTATAAAAATATTGCAACTTACCTTTCTCTTCTTTACTGGCAATTTCTAATGCCTTAAGATATAAATATGTCTTTTTATTTTCTATAATATCTCCACCAATTTGTTTTCCAAATGTCTCTGGATCTCCAAAAGTGTCTAAATAATCGTCTTGTAACTGAAATGCTAACCCTAAATTTAAACCAAAATCATAAATTAAATTTGCATTATCATCTGTTGTTTCGGCTACAATTGCACCCATTTTTAATGCAGCTGCAACTAAAACAGACGTTTTTAAGCGAATCATGTTAATATATTCCGGAATCGCAACATCAGATCTTGTTTCAAAATCAACATCTAATTGCTGTCCGTCACATACTTCTAAAGCAGTTTTGCTAAATAATTTGGCTAATTTCTGAAAAACAACAGGTTCGTAATTCTCGAAATATTGATATGCTAATATTAGCATAGCATCTCCAGAAAGTATACCTGTGTTTATATTCCATTTTTCATGAACCGTTGCCTTACCTCTTCTAAGTGGGGCATCATCCATAATATCATCATGAACTAATGTAAAATTATGAAAAACCTCTACCGCTAAAGCAGCTGGTAGTGCCTTACTTACATTGTTAGAAAATATATCAGCAGCCATTAAAGTTAAAACAGGTCTAATCCTCTTACCTCCTAGCTGTAAAATATAATCTATTGGTTCGTACAAGTTTTTAGGCTCGTGTATCCATTTTTTTGATTCTAAATAAGATAGAAATTCCTTTTGATATTGTAAAATGTCCAAATCTAAAATTTTTTGTAAAAATAATGTAAAGAAATTCTTATTTAAAGTTCTAACGTTAAAAAATATTTAAAACTTTGGAAACTATTTTTGTTTCTAAAGTTTCCTTTTGTACATTTGCATCCGAATTATGAGAGATAAAATATTAGACCAATCTAGAGAGCTATTCTTAAACCTCGGCTTTAAGAGCGTAACCATGGACGAAATTGCGAGTTCTTTAGGCGTCTCTAAAAAGACAATATATAAGTATTTTAAAAACAAAACGGAACTTGTAGACGCTGTAACATTATATATGTTTGATAATGTTTGTGGCGGTATTGACTCAATATGCGGCTTAAACCTTGACCCGATAGACGAACTTTTTACTATTAAAAGGTTTATTATGGAAAATTTAAAGGATGAAAAATCTTCCCCTCAATATCAACTACAAAAATATTACCCTAAAATTTATGCTCCTTTAAAGAAAAAACAATTTTTAATTATGCAAGATTTTGTGATTAAGAATTTAAATGAAGGAATTAACAAAGGCCTATACAGAAAAGATATTGATGTAGAATTTATTTCTAGAATTTATTTTAACGGAATGATTGGTATTAAAGACAAAGACCTATTTCCTTTAAGAGATTATTCTATGAATACATTAATGCAATATCATTTAGAATATCACTTAAGAGGTATTTGCACAGATATAGGAATACAACAATTAGAAACCCAATTAAAACTGAAATAAATCTACCATGAAAAAAAGAATACTGGTATACTTTAGCACCTGTTTTTTCTTAATAACTAACGCACAAGAAAAAACACAAACGCTGTCTCTTAAAGAAGCAATTAACTTTGCACTAGAGAATAGTTATAACACCAAAGCCTCTAAAAACGACATTTTAGCTGCAGAAAAAAAGGTTTGGGAAACTACCACAATTGGTTTACCTCAAATTGATGGTAATATCGATTATCAAAACTTTATAAAACAACCGATTACATTGGCAGATTTTGACCAAGATGGTACAAATGAAGAGTTTATTTTTGGTACAAAACAAAACATGAATGCAACTGTAACTTTAAGACAATTGCTTTTTGATGGTTCTTATCTTGTAGGTTTACAAGCATCTAAAACCTACTTAAAGATTTCTGAACAAGCAAATGAAAAAACAGAAATGTTAACCAAAGAAGCTGTTATTAATGCCTACGGAAATGTTTTAGTTACAGAAAATAGTATTTCTATTTTAGAAGGAAACATAAAAATTCTTCAAAAGAATTTTGACGATGCAAGAAAAATTTATGAAAATGGTTTAAATGAAGAAGAAGATGTAGAACAACTAGAAATTACTTTAGGAAACCTAAAAAACCAATTAAATAACACTAAAAGAATGAAAGAAATTGCATATCAAATGTTAAATCTTTCTTTAGGAAATCCTATTTCTACAAAATTAATTCTTACAGATTCTTTAGATTCTTTAGCTGAAGACAACATCAGCCTAAAACTAATTTCAGAAACATTTAATGTAAACAATCATATCGATTTTAAAATTTCTGAAAACGACTTAGAAACTAAAAGATTAATGGTAAAATTAGAGCAAAGTAAAGCTTTACCAACATTAAGTGCTTTTTTAAATTATGGTGCACAAGCAAACTCAGATTCTTTTACATTTTTAGATAGCAACCAACGTTGGTTCGATTCTTCTTTACTAGGCGTAAGTTTAAAAATTCCTATTTTTAGTAGTTTTGGTAGAAGTGCAAAAACCGCACAAGCAAAAATTGCATTAGAAACTGCAGATCTAAGGTTACAAGAAATAAAACAAAAATTGTCTTTAGAAGCTCAAAAAGCTAAAAACGATTATCAAATAAGCATAGATAATTATCAAACCAATAAAAAGAATGTTGGTTTAGCAGAAAGAATCGAAAAGAAACAACGTGTAAAGTTTTTTGAAGGTATTTCTTCTAGTTTCGATTTATTACAAGCTCAAAACCAATTATATACACAGCAACAAAACTACATACAATCTATGTTAGAAGTTATTGCTAAAAAAGCAACTTTAGAAAACGCATTAAACCTACCAATCAAATAATACATTACAATGAGAAAAATATATTCATTATTAGTTATATCGGCTATTTTAGTTTCTTGTGGAGAAAGCAAAGAAACATCAGTAGAAAGCATCGTTACTACTGGTAATTTAAAAGAATTAACAGCAAAGAAAAAAGAAATAACTTCTAAATTAGAAGAAATAAATAAAGATTTAGAAGCTATAAATGCAGCTATTTCAGAAAAAGATACTGATAAAAAACTTCCTTTAATTACAACTTTTGTTGCAAAAGACACTGTTTTTAATCATTATTTAGAGTTACAAGGAAACGTAACTACTAAACAAAACATTTTAATATACCCAGAAATGCCTGGTATTTTAAAAAGAGTTTTGGTTAAAGAAGGTCAAAAAGTATACAAAGGACAATTGTTGGCTACAATAGACGATGGCGGTTTGGCAAATCAAGTTGCACAACTAGAAGCAACTACACAATTGGCAAAAACTACTTACGAACGTCAAAAACGTTTATGGGAACAAAAAATAGGTTCTGAAATACAGTTTTTACAAACAAAAACAAATTACCAAGCACAATCAAGCAGTTTAAAGCAATTAAAAAGTCAGTTAGCAAAAGCTTCTATTAGAGCTCCTTTTTCTGGAGTTATAGATGATATTTTTAAAGAAGCAGGTACAGTAATTACACCTGGGCAAGGTTCTGAAGTTTTTAGAATAGTTAACTTAAACAATATGTATATCGAAGCAGAAGTGCCAGAAAGATATATTACAAGTATTACAAAAAACAAAGCTGTTAAAGTTAGTTTTCCTGTTTTAGGAATTTCTTTAGACAGTAAAGTCAATCAAGTTGGTAGCTACATCAATCCTAACAACAGATCATTTAAAATAGAGGTTCCTGTTTCTAATAAAAACGGAAATGTAAAACCTAACTTAACGGCAAAACTTCAAATTAATGATTATTCTGATGAAGAATCTGTATTAATTCCTCAAAGCATTATTTCTGAAAACGCTAACGGAGAACAGTTTATTTATGTTATTAGAGATAAAAATGATGCACAAGAAGCTACAGCAGAAAAAGTAATTATTAAAACTGGTAAAACACAAGGTAATCTTATAGAGGTTTTAGAAAACTTACCTGTAGGTACAGAAATTATTGATGAAGGTGCTAGAAGTGTAAATAATGGTCAAACTGTAAAGGTTATCAATAAATAAAAACTCATCTAAGATGTCAAAAGAAAAAAAGAAAATAGACAAAGAGTTTAAATTATCTTCTTGGGCAATTAACAACAAAACTACCATTTATGTAATAATGGGCGTATTGTTTTTCTATGGTATTACTGCATATTTTAGTATGGCCAGAGAAAATTTTCCGGAAGTAAAAGAAACTAAAATATATATTAGTACAATTTATCCTGGTAACACAGCAGAAGATATAGAGAAACTAATTACAGATCCTTTAGAAGATAAAGTAAAAACAGTAAGTAATGTTGTAGAAGTTACTTCTACTTCGCAAGAAGATTATTCTATTGTAATTGTAGAGTTTGATGAAAACATTACCGTAGAACAAGCCAAACAAAAGGTAAAAGACGAAATAGATACAGAAACTTCTAGTGAAGATTGGCCTACTTTTAATGGCGCAAAAGTAGAACCAAACGTATTTAATTTAAGTATGTCTGAAGAAATGCCAATTTTAAATATTAATATTTCTGGAGATTATCCTGTTTATAAACTAAAAGAGTTTGGTGAATATTTACAAGATGAAATTGAAGATTTACCAGAAATTAAAAAGGCAGATATAAGAGGTGCGCAAGAAAAAGAGGTAGAAGTTGCTGTTGATGTTTATAAAATGATGGCCAATAAAGTTAGTTTTGCCGACATTACAGCTGCAATTGGAAACGGAAACGTAACAATGTCTGCCGGTAATTTTATAACAAGCGGACAAAGAAGAACCATCAGAATTATAGGAGAAATAGACAAACCTTCAGAATTAGAAGATTTTGTAATTAAATCTGAATTCAACAATCCTATTTACTTAAAAGATGTTGCAAAAGTATCTTTTAAAGATAAAGACAAAACAACTTATGCAAGAGAACGTGGTGAAGCTGTTGTAATGTTAGATGTTAAAAAGCGTGCAGGTAAAAACATGGTTGCTGCCGCAGAAAAAATTCAGGTAATTGTAGATGATGCTATTGCAAATGAGTTTCCAAAAGATTTAAAAGTTACAATTGCAAATGATCAATCTCCCAAAACTATTGGACAAGTAGATGATTTAGTAAACAACATTATTTTTGGTGTAATACTAGTTGTCGTTGTTTTAATGTTTTTCTTAGGATTTAAAAACGCTGTTTTTGTTGGTTTTGCAATACCTATGTCTATGTTTATGTCTTTAATGATTTTAAACATGTTAGGCTACACCATGAATACCATGATACTTTTCGGACTTATTATGGGTCTTGGTATGTTAGTTGACAACGGAATTGTAGTTGTAGAAAACGTATATCGTTTAATGGATGAAGAAGGAATGAATAAAGTTGATGCCGCTAAAAAAGGTATTAGTGAAATTGCTTTTCCTATTATTATTTCTACTGCAACAACAGTTGCTGCATTTATTCCTTTAGGTCTTTGGCCAGGAATTATGGGAGACTTTATGAAGTTGCTACCAATTACATTATCTACTGTATTAGGTTCTTCTTTATTAGTTGCTATTTTCTTTAACTCTGTACTTGTATCACAATACATGAGCGTAGAAGATAAAGATATGCCAGTAAAAAGAATTGTAATTATTACAAGTATTATGACAGCATTAGGTGTTCTAGTTTTAATAACTGGTGGCGCTTATAGGGCTTTAGGTACTTTAATGATTTTTACAGCAATAATGCTTTGGGCTTATAGATTATTTTTAAGAGGTTGGGCAAATAGTTTTCAAAATAAAGTATTACCTAGGTTAGAATCTTGGTACGAAAGACAATTAAAAAGAGCATTGTCTGGCTGGACACCTTATGTTTTAACCTTTAGTACTTTTGTACTACTAATTGTTGCTTTTATGTCTTTTGGTATGTCTTTGAAATCACAAAGAACAAAAGTTGAATTTTTTCCAGACAACAAACCAAATCAAATTATTGTTTATATAGAATACCCAGAAGGTACAGATATCGAAAAAACAAATAGCATTACTAAATTAATAGAACAAAAGGTATCTGATGTTTTATATAGTGATGATTATATGGATGGCGATTACAACTTTATGGTAGAAAGTTTAGTATCTCAAGTTGGTGAAGGTGCCGGAAATCCACAAACGGATGGTGGTTCTGCAGCAGAAATGCCACATAAAGGTAAAATTACCGCTTCTATGAGAGAATATAAATATAGAAGAGGTTTAGACAGTGAGCTTTTAAGACAAAAAGTACAAACTGCTTTGGTAGGTATTTATCCTGGTGTATTAATTTCTGTAGAAAAAGACGCAAACGGACCACCAGTTGGATCTCCTATCAACATTGAAATACAAGGTGATGATTACGCAGAATTAATTACAACTGCGCAAAGAATGCGAGATTTTATTAATACCAAAAGTATTTCTGGTATTGATGAACTAAAAATTGATGTTAACAGAGACAAACCAGCAATGAAAGTTGTTGTAGATAGAAAAAAAGCAGGTGAATTAGGCGTATCTACAGGACAAGTTGGGCAACAATTAAGAGCTTCTATTTTTGGTAACAAAGCAGGTGTTTATAAAGAAGATGGTGAAGATTATGACATTTATGTTCGTTTTAATAAAGAAGATAGATATAATAAAAGTGCTGTTTTTAATCAGAATATAATCTTTAGAGATATGGCTTCTGGTAAAATAAAAGAAATTCCGGTTTCTACAGTAGCCACACAAACAAACAATTCTGGTTTCAGTGCAATTAAGCATAAAAAATTAAAACGTGTTGTAACAGTTTACTCTGCATTAGCTCCTGGAGAAACAGATGCAGGCGCTGTTGTTGGTAAAATTAGAGAAGAAATGAAAAACTTTAAAAATTTACCTAAAGGAATTAAAATAGATTATACTGGTCAACTAGAAGAACAAGAAAAGCAAATGAACTTTTTAGTTGGAGCATTTTTTACAGGATTGGCATTGATATTTTTCATCTTAATTTTCCAATTTAATTCGGTTTCTAAACCAGGAATTATAATGCTTGCCATATTTTTAAGTTTCATTGGTGTATTTGGTGGATTGGTAATCTCTGGCGCTCCTTTTGTTATTATGATGACAATGATGGGAATTATTTCTCTTGCTGGTATTGTAGTAAACAACGGTGTAGTTTTACTAGATTACGCACAATTGTTAATAGATAGAAAGAAAGATAGTTTAGATTTAGAGGAAGATGAATTTTTACCAAAAGAAGAACTATTTACAAGTATTGTTCAAGCTGGTAAAGCGCGTCTAAGACCCGTTTTATTAACTGCTATTACTACTATTTTAGGTTTAATACCTTTAGCAATTGGTTTAAATATTAACTTTTTCACTTTATTTAGCGAGTTTAACCCTCATATTTATTTTGGTGGAGATAACGTTGTTTTTTGGGGACCATTAGCTTGGACAGTTATTTATGGTCTTGTTGTGGCAACTTTCTTAACTCTTATTGTTGTGCCAATTTTATTCTTTTTAATTACTAAATTTAAAATGAGAATTAAAGGACAATTAAATAATGACGTAGATAAAACAAAACTTGCTTACACAGAAGGACAAGAATAATTTTTAAAAGAAAATGTAAACAAATAAAGGGATGAAATCGTTTAGGTTTCATCCCTTTTTATATTTTTGAGCCAATGATGCAAAAAAAATCGTTTACCGTAGAAGAAATTAAACGCAAGATAGAACAGTATTGTGTTTACCAAGATCGTTGCCATAAAGAGGTAGAACAAAAAATGCGTGATTATAATTTGATTCCGGAAGCTAGAGAACTTATACTTTTAAGTTTAATGAAAGATAATTTTCTGAACGAAGAACGTTTTGCTAAAAGTTTTGCAAGAGGAAAATTCAGGATTAAAAATTGGGGAAAACAAAGAATTGTTAGAGAGTTAAAGTTTAAAGATATTTCTGCTTATAATATTAAAACTGCTCTTAAAGAAATTGAAGAAGAAGAATATATTGAAACCATTTACAGAATTACAGAAAATAGAAATGCTGTAATTTCTGAAAGTGATATTTACAAACGTAAAAATAAATTGATAGGCTTTTTAATGCGCAAAGGTTTTGAAAATGAACTTATTTTTAAAGTGGTTAATGAAATTGTTAGTTAATAGAATAAGCTAGCAAATACACTTAGCCCTGATAGAGCAATTTGTTTGAGCTCTTTTGAGGAACGAAAAAAGCGAGTTGCGAAAGCAGGAAATAGCTTCTAAAAATTAATTTTTATATTTTTTTAAAAACTTAGCATCATTTTCATTTTTTGCATTTATAACTTTTTGAACATCGTCATTTGGAATTGCAACAGATAAAACATATTGCTTTATTTGCCATTTACCATCGATGTTTTCTAAAACACCAGAACCTCTACAAGTTCCCATCCAAGTATTTAAAAGCTCATCAAACCATACAAAATCTTTGTTTTTGTTTACATAAACATTTCTTTCTAAAGTGGTAAAAGACCATGCTTTACCTCTATCAAAAAAAGGTTTGCTAAAGCCAATAAATTCCTTTTTGGTCCAGATTTCTTCGGCTGCTGTACCAATATAAACCGCGTCTGTAGACATTGCATTAAAGTAATTGTCAAAATTTGCATCTGCAGCAGCTTTGTGCCAATTCACCATAAAAATGTTTATATCTTCCTTTATAGTTTCAGCATCTTTTTTTATAACTTTTGATGATGCACAAGCACTTAAAACCAATATACTTGTTAATATTGCTATTACTTTTTTCATGATGTTTATTGTCTTTGCCTAGAGCCTTTGTCTAAATTATTTTTTTCTATTAGCTTTTCTTTCATTCTTAAATCTATCGATTTTTTAGAAACAGTATCTAATCGTGTAGAATCTAAACCAATAAAATCTACATCAATATCAATTTCGTTCTCAAATCTAATTTTAGCTAAAACGGTATTTATTTTTGTATTGATATCTGAAAAGGCAGACATAGTTTTACTTACTTGTTTATTTACTTCTGCTGCTTCAATAGCACTAATTTCTGTAATATCTGCTAATCTTAAAACCTCGTTATATAAAATATTGATTCTAGCATTTACAGACGGAATATCAAATTTTTGAGGTTTAACACTGTCTTTTAACCTTTTAACCAAATCTTTTAACTCAACAGCATTACTTAAAGCTTCGTTAGGTGAAATTTTTTGATATTTAACAAAAAAAGAATCTACTTCTTTTAGGTATTTCCAGTCTTTTACTTCGTTGTAAAATGTAGGTAAAACTGGTGCTGTTTTGGTGTGAGATTGTGCCAAAGCCATTAATGGTTTTGGTTTTATTTCTTCTTTATTTTCTTGTTTGTTTCCACAAGAAACTACAAAAACGCTTAGTAATAAAAGGTATATATATTTCACGATATTATTTAAAAAAGTAAAAATACACATTTTTAAGCGTAAAATAGTTTTTAAAGAAATGATAACAAATTGGTTATATAAGCTAATAAATTACTGAATAATTATTTTATTAAATAATTATTACGAATACTTAAATTAAGTACCTTTGTTGTTGATTTTAATTCAATCTAAAAATGAATGAAACTATTTTAGTTTTAGGTGCCAGCGGGCAAATTGGTAACGAGTTAACCCAAAAACTACGTACAATTTACGGTAACAATAATGTTATTGCTTCTGATATTAGAGAAGGTAATGAAGATATGATGACTTCTGGTCCTTTTGAAATTATAGATGCCACAGATAAAGAAACCATTTTAAAAATGGTTAAAAAATATGATGTTACTCAGGTTTATTTATTAGCGGCAATGTTGTCTGCAACAGCCGAGAAATTTCCACAAAAAGCGTGGGATTTAAACATGACATCTTTACTTGGCGTATTAGATTTGGCTAAAGAAAAACATATAAAACAAGTTTATTGGCCAAGCTCTATAGCCGTATTTGGACCAACAACTCCTAAAGAGAATACACCACAAAAAACAATAATGGAACCAAGTACTGTTTACGGAATTAGTAAACTTTCTGGAGAGTTTTGGTGTAATTATTATCACGAAAAGTTTGGTGTAGATGTTCGAAGCATTCGTTATCCTGGTATCATTTCTTGGAAAACAAAACCAGGTGGCGGTACAACAGATTATGCCGTAGATATTTATTTTAAAGCATTAGAAGAAGGTAATTACAAATGCTTTTTATCAGAAAAAACACGTTTACCAATGATGTTTATGGATGATGCTGTAAACGCTACCATACAACTTATGCAAGCAAAACCAGAAGATGTAAAAGTTAGAACTGCTTATAATTTAGCCGCTATAGATTTTACACCAGAAGAAATTGCTTTAGAAATAAAAAAACACTTACCAGAATTTAAAATTTCTTACAAACCAGACTTTAGACAAGAAATTGCAGATAGTTGGCCTTCTGTTATTGATGATTCTGAAGCTCGAAAAGATTGGAACTGGCAACATAAATTTAATTTAGAAAGCATGACCAAAGAAATTTTATCGAACTTAAATAATTAAAATTTAAGCATTGTAAGATTATTAAAAATGTACGTCTAAACTCTTAAACCAAGCAATTTTTAGCATGAAAGAAATTATAGAGAATAGTCTTAAAAACACAATTTCTTACGCAGAGTACAGAAATTTAGTTAGCAATTTATTAGAAGAAGGTAAAGCAACAGGCCCAATACAATCTGAGGCTTTAACAAATTATAGTTTATTAAATGATAAACGTATGAAACGTTTAGATAAAACTATTAAAATTTCTGTAGAAACAATCTCTGAATTTCAAAAAGTAACTGCACCACAAACTTGGTTGGTAATTACCGAAGGTTGGTGTGGCGACGCAGCACAAAACATTCCTGTACTTCAAAAAATTGCAGATACTACAGATAAAGTAGATTTAAGAATAGTTTTAAGAGACGAAAACTTACCTTTAATGGATTTGTTTCTTACTAACGGAGGTAGAAGTATTCCTAAATTAATTGCTTTAGATAAAGACAACAATGTTATTAATACTTGGGGACCAAGACCTTCTACAGCTACTAAAATGGTTGCAGATTATAAAGAAAAAAATGGCACTATTGACGCACAGTTTAAACAAGATTTACAAGTTTGGTACAATAAAAACAAAGGTAAAAATGTGCAAGAAGATTTAGTAAAGCTTGCTACAGAAATATCGGCAAAAGAAATATAAATAGTATTTATCTTTTTTAAAAACCGCAAACACATTTTCTGTTTGCGGTTTTTCTTTTGGTTATATTTGCACTCTAAATAAAATAGAATGTTTGTAGATTTTAAAGAAATACCAGAAGATGCAAAAGTTTGGGTATATCCTTCTAGTAGAAAATTTTATGCAAATGAAATTGAAGCTTTAGAAGAAAAGGTAAAAGCATTTATTAGTACTTGGAAACAAGATGATGAGACTTTTAAAGCTTCTTATAAAATTTTATACAATCGATTTATTGTAATTACGGCAGATGATGTTACCACACCTTTAAAAGGCGTAGATATAGATGCTTCTGTATCGTTTATTTTAAGTTTACAACAAGAATATGATGTAGAACTTCTAGACAGAATGAATGTTTGTTTTAAACAAGGTGAATTTGTACAATACAAAGATTTAAAAGACTTTAAAAAACTATTAAAAAACAAAGCTTTAACAGGTAAATCAATAGTTTTTGATAACTTAATTACTACAAAAGAAGATTTTGAGAATTTCTGGGAAATTCCTATCGAAGACAGTTGGTATAACCGCTTTTTGAAATAATTTTTTGATGAAAAAATACGATTATATTATTGCAGGTTCTGGATGCGCAGGTTTAAGCTTGCTATATCGTATATTACAAGAACCTATACTACAACATAAATCTATTTTAGTAATCGATAAAGATTCTAAGAAAACCAACGATAGAACTTGGTGTTATTGGGAAAAAGAAACTGGTACTTTTGAAGCAGTTGTTTCCGCAAAATGGAATAGTCTTGCATTTCTAACCTCAGATTTTAAAAAAAATCTAGATTTAGGCAGTTACACTTACAAAATGATTCAAGGAATTGATTTTTATAATTTTGTTTTAGACTCTGTAAAAAAGTTTACAAACGTAACTTTTGTTCAAGAAAATATTCTTTCGATTTCTTCTGATGAAAATTTTGGAATTGTAAAAACAAACCTTGCCAATTATACGAGTAAAATAGTGTTCAATTCGACAAGTTTATTCAATCCTGTAATCACAGAAAAAAACTCTCTTTTACAACATTTTAAAGGTTGGGTTATAAAAACAGAAACAGCTCAATTTGACACAAACGTTGGGCGATTAATGGATTTTACCATTTCTCAAGAACATGGTGCCACTTTTATGTATGTTTTACCAACTTCTAAAACAGAAGCTTTAATAGAATACACTTTATTTACACCAAAACTTATAGAAAAAGAAGCCTACGATAACGCTTTAAAGAAATATATAAAAGAAGATTTAAATATAGATAAATATTCAATTAAACATCAAGAATTTGGTGTTATACCAATGTCTTTAGCAAATTTTAAAAGAACTGAAAGCAATACAATAATAAATATTGGTACTGCTGGCGGATTTACAAAAGCAAGCAGCGGTTATACATTTCAATTCATTCAAAAAAATGTATCAGAAATTGTATTAAACCTAAAGAATAATCAACCTATTTTAAATAAAACTACTTTTAAAGATAGAATATATAACTGGTATGATAGAACTTTAATTGATGTACTACTTTCTAACAAATTAACTGGTAAAGAAGTTTTTACAAGAATTTTTAAAAAAAATTCACCAGAAAAAATTCTAGCTTTTTTAGGTAACGAAAGTACTATAAAAGAAGATTTTTCGATAATGAAAAATTTACCGATTCTTCCCTTTGTAACTTCCGGAATTCGACAACTATTTATCAAAAGATAATTTCAAAAAAAAAGGATAGATTTAAAATCTATCCTTTAATGTTAACTATTTTTTTATTAAGAATTGTAATCCTCAATCGTTTCATTTAACTCTTCACGTAAATCATCAAACTTTTCGTTTAATTCTTCTAAATTCTGTTTTACGTTTTTGGCCGGTTCATTTCTTTCGTCTAAAAGTTTTTTGTACTCTTCTTGTACATCTTCTATATCTTCTAAAACCTCTTCTGTCTTTAACCAAGAAGGAATCGTGTTTCCTAAGTTATTTACAGAATTATTTAAGCCTTCGATAATTTCTGGGTTAACTGCCAAATCTCTCTCTTCAATTTCCATTAATTCACGATTTGCATCATTAAATACATCCCAATCGTTAAATGCCAAATGGCCTTCAGAGTCTACTTTATACTCAACTGTTTGTCCGTCTGCAATTTTAATTTCCATAGTTTTATATTCAGTATCTGTAGTTTTATTACAAGACATAAATAATAAACCTGTAACTGTTAAAACTGCTGTAAATTTTTTAATAATTTTCATAATATGTGTTTTAATTTGATACAAAATTAAAGGAAACA
>JAHDHO010000011.1:17255-30552 GCA_020631275.1 Polaribacter sp.
TCTTCTCTTAAATCGTCAAATTTTTCAGATAATTCCTCTAAATTTTCTTTCATTTCACTTTCAGAAGCATCAGCGTCTTCGATTAGTTCTAAATATTCTTTCTGAACATCTGCAACGTCTTCCATAACTTCTTCTGTTTTTAACCAAGCCGGAATTGTGTTACCTAAGTTTGCAATTCTATAGTTCATGTTTCTTACTCTTTGAGCTGTAGTAACATAATTTGTTTTTCTAATTTCTGCCAATTCAGAATTAACAACAGTATAGTCAGACCAATCATCAAAACCAACAATACCTTTCTCATCTAAATTATAAACAATAGCGGTACCATCTTTCATTTTATAAGTTCTGGTCTTTACTTCCATTTCCTCTTTCACTTCATTAGCACCGTCTTCTAAACTTTTTTCTGCAGAATCTATCATTTCTGCAACCTCTTCTTTTGCTTCTTCAGTTTTCTTTTTTGTATTGTCACAAGAAACTAGCATAAAACTAGAAACTGTTAATGCCGTAGCAAATAATTTTATCGAATTCATTTTTATATTTTTCATAATATTCATTTTAAGTTCGATACAAAACTATAGGATAATTAATCTATCTTTTAACGCATTCAAAAATTATGTTGACTCTTTTAATAAAGATAATTTCTATTCTATTTTAAAAAAACTTATTACTGATAAACTAACTATCTTTGGGTTTTTATATTAAATATGTTAAAGCACTTACAATCTTTTAAAACAGATATATCTAGCATACAATTGCCAGAAAAATTTACATTTCCGTTTTACTATGAACCACATCCTTTGGCTAAAATTGCTAGTACTGAGCTGCAAGAGTATTTAGTAAATCAGCAAGATTTTAAACACAATTTTGGCTTAAATAACGATACTACAACTTTACCAATAGGTAAAATGTTTGGTGTTTTGGTTGTAAAAGATAAGTTTGATAACATTGGTTATTTAGCGGCTTTCTCTGGCAAATTAGCAGATAAAAGTTTGCCAAATAAATTTGTACCTCCTGTTTTTAATATGCGCACAGAAGGAAGTTTTTATATAAAAGGCGAATTAGAAATAGACGCTATAAATGTAAAACTTGGTACTATAATAAATAGTACAGAATTTATGTCTGCAAAAAAAAGTGTAAAAAAATTATCAAAAGAAATAGAAGATGATTTAGCTTTTCAAAGAAAAAAAATGAAACTTTTAAAGTCTGAAAGGAAAGCTGTAAAAAGAAATGCTGAAAACTCTTTAAATAAGGAAGAGTTTGAAAAGCTTACACAAAAACTGATGCAAGAGAGTTACAACAACCAGTTTTTTATGAAAGAATTAGAAGAATATTATCAAGATAAATTATCTAAAGCTAGTAGTAATTACTTGGTACTTAAAGCTAAAATTTCAGAATTAAAAAAATCTAGAAAAGAAAAATCAAATTATTTACAGCAAACCTTATTTAGTAAATATGCTTTTTTAAATAAAGACAAAGATTCTAAAAATTTATTAGATATATTCAATGATCCTGCAGTTAAACCGCCGGCTGGTTCTGGAGAGTGTTCTGCACCGAAGCTTTTACAATATGCTTTTAAAAATGATTTAAGACCAATTACAATGGCAGAATTTTGGTGGGGAATTTCACCAAACTCAGCAATTAGAAAGCATAAAAATTATTATCCGGCTTGCCAAAGTAGATGTAAACCTATTTTATCTCACATGCTTAAAGGTGTTAATATGGATGATAATTTATTATTAGATAGTTTGTCAGAAAATCAAGAATTAGAAATAATTTATGAAGATAGTGTGCTTCTTGCGGTAAACAAGCCCGCAGAATTTTTGTCTGTACCAGGTAAAGAAATTACAGATTCTGTTTATACAAGAATAAAAGAAAAATATCCAGAAGCTACCGGCCCAATAATTGTTCATAGATTAGACATGTCTACATCTGGTATTTTATTACTTACCAAAACGAAAGAAGCTAACAAAGTTTTACAAAGTCAGTTTATAAATAGAACTATTAAAAAACGTTATGTAGCTTTATTAGACGGAATTTTACCTAAAAATAAAGGTAAAATAAAATTACCACTGCGAGTAGATTTAGATGACAGACCAAAGCAATTGGTAGATTTTACTTTTGGAAAACCTGCAGAAACCGACTGGGAAATAATTTCTGAAATCAATAATAAAACTAAAGTTTATTTTTATCCAATTACAGGTAGAACCCATCAATTAAGAGTTCATGCAGCTCATAAAGATGGTTTAAACACACCAATTGTTGGCGATGATTTGTATGGAAACAAAGAAAACAGGTTGCATTTACATGCAGAATTTATAGAATTTAATCATCCTGAAACTCTTAAAAGAATGAGTTTAAAAGTAGATGCCGATTTTTAATTTAGGCTTGTTCTTTTTTCAAATTATCAATAAAACCTTCTACCGAAAGAGCTTTATCCACAGAAAAATCTCCAATTTTAGTTCTTCTTAATACTGATAAATGCGCACCAGAATTCAAAGCATTTCCGTAGTCAAAAGCTAAGGACCTAATGTAAGTTCCTTTACTACAAACAATTCTAAACTCTACTTCAGGTAAATTTACTTTGGTTATTTCAAATTCTGAAACGGTAACTGTTCTTGCTTTAATTTCTGTTGTTTCTCCTTTTCTAGCCAATTCATACAAACGCTTTCCGTCTTTTTTAATTGCAGAAAAAATAGGAGGCTTTTGCTGAATCTCACCTACAAATTGTTTGGTAGTTTCATGCAATAACTCTTCTGTAATATGGTCTGTAGAAAATGTTTTGTCTATTTCTGTTTCTAAATCGTAACTAGGTGTTGTTGCACCTATTGTAAAAGTACCTGTATATTCTTTAATTTGCCCTTGATAAGTATCTATTTGCTTGGTTTGTTTACCTGTACAAATAATAAGTAAACCTGTTGCTAAAGGATCTAAAGTACCTGCATGACCAACTTTTATTTTCTTAATATTAAAACGTTGTCTAATTTCCCAACGTAATTTATTTACTACTTGAAAAGAAGTCCAAGTTAGTGGTTTATCAATCAATAAAACCTGTCCGTTTTTATAATCTTCTTCAGTCATTTAGCTGAATCGTTTTGTAAAATTAATTTAAAAGAGAATATCCTATTGCAATAAAACCAACTATAGCGCAATAAATAGAAAAGTATGAAAGTTTGCTTTTCTTCACCAAAGAAATCATCCATTTACAGGCTAATAACCCCGCTAAAAATGCAGCTATAAAACCTGCAATAATTGGCATCATTTCAGATGACTGAAAATTTAAATCTCCGCTTAAAACATCTTTTCCTATTTTACCGAAAATTAAAGGCACAACCATTAAAAAAGAAAATTTAGCAGCTCTAGTTCTATCAATACCTAACAACACTGATGTAGAAATTGTTGCACCAGATCTAGAAATACCTGGTAACATTGCAATTGCTTGAGAAACACCAATAATTACTGCGTTAAAAAAGGATACTTTTTTTTCTGTATTCTTAGCTTTATCTGCCAACAATAATAACAAAGCTGTTAGTAAAAGCATACAACCTACAAGTAAAATTTTACCGCCAAAGAAAGATTCTAATTGCTCTTCAAACAATAAACCTATAGCTACTGCAGGAATCATGGAAATTATAATTTTAAGAGAAAATTTAAACTCTTCATTCCATTTAAACTGTAGCAAACCTTTAAAAATTTCTAAAATTTCTTTTCTAAAGATTACAATTGTACTTAAGGCTGTTGCAAAATGCAAAACTACGGTAAAAGTTAAACTTTCTTCTGGCACAGACGTATCACCTAAAATAGCTTTTGCTAATTCTAAATGACCACTGGAAGAAACTGGTAAAAACTCTGTTAAACCTTGTATAATTCCAAGAATTATAGCTTCTAAAATATCCATATTTATTTATTAGGATTTAATAAGATTGCATAAATCTCTATTGCCAACCCTAGAATTACTAATGTTGGCGCAAGTCTAATTCTTTGCCAATTGTAAATCTCTTCATTAAAAACCTCTGGGTTATCACTACCTCCACCAGACATAAAAATAAATCCTAAAGTAATTACTGCAATACCAATAATCATAAAAATATAGTTCTTCTTCCCAAAAATAAATTCTGGACTCTGTACCTGTTCGTCTTTCATAGTATTAATAATAAAGTTCTTCTGTTTGTAAATTTAAAAGGCGTTGCGTTGCAAAAAATGTACTTAACCAAGTTATAATAAAAGCAGATAACAATACACCTACAACCAAATAACTGATAGTAACATAATCTTTTAACAATTTTAAACTTGGTGCTAAACTATCTAGGTAATAGATTACTAAGCCTAAACCAATTAATGCCAAAATTGCACCAATTAAGCCTAACTTAATACCTTGCCAAATAAACGGTCTCCTAATAAAACCTTTTGTTGCCCCAACCATTTGCATGGTTTTTATATTAAATCTTTTAGAATAAATAGACAATCTAATAGCACTATTAATTAATATAATTGCTACCAAACTAAAAAAACCACTTAAGGCTAATAACCAAAAGCTAATTCTTTTAATATTCTTAGTAAGTATATTTATTAAAGGTTTATCGTAAGAAACATCTGCAACAAATGCATTTTTTAAAAACTTAGTTTCTAAAGATTCCATTTTTTCTGGAGTAACAAAATCTGCTTTTAAATAAATATCTAGTCCGTTTTTAAGAGGATTCTCACCTAAAAACTTCATAAAATCTTCTCCTATTTCTTTACTATATTTTTTTGCAGCTTGCGCTTTCGAAGTAAAAATTACTCTTTTTGTAAATTCTTCTTTTTGAATTGACTCTTTAAAAGAATTTATTTGCTTTCTGTTAACATTATCTTTTAAAAATAATGTAATCGCTACTTTTTCTTTTACTCGATTAGAAACCAAAGTAGATTTTAAAAGCACCAAACCTAAGACACCAAACATAAAAAGCACTAAAGCAATACTAATTACAACAGAAATGTAAGAAGAAGCTAAGCGTCTTTTTTGATAAGATTCAAATTTTGAAGGCATTTATAATAACTTTTAAACGATGGCAAGATAATAATTAGTATGCAGTTAACAGTGTCTGTTAGCAGTATTTTAACTATTCTATCTCTTGACATAACTCAATTAAAACACCGTTTGTTGTTTTAGGATGCAAAAAAGCGACCAATTTATTATCTGCTCCTTTTTTTGGGGGTTCATTTAGCACAGTAAAACCTTCGTTTTTTAATCTAGTTATTTCTGCATTAATATCTGTTACAGCAAATGCTATGTGGTGAATTCCTTCTCCTTTTTTCTCTATAAATTTAGCAATTGGGCTATCTTCTTTTGTTGCTTGTAACAATTCTACTTTATTGGGCCCTGTTTTAAAAAATGAAGTTATAACACCTTCAGATACAACCTCTTCTTCTTTATAATGCTTTTCGCCAAAAAGTGATGCAAATAGTTTATTTGAAACCTCTAAATCTTTTACTGCAATACCTATGTGTTCTATTTTATCCATAAGGTAAAAATAGTAAAAGCTACTTAACCATCATAACCAAAACCACTTTTGTCTTCAACCTCTAATTTTTCTATTTTTAGATAAATATTATTCATTAATAAGTTTTCTGAATTTAAATTTACTGCATTTAAAAACAATGAATCTTTTTCTCTTAATAATAAAGTTATAGATTTATTAGTAGATTTTACAGCGTGATAACTTTTAGTCTCTTTGTTAATTACTGCTGTAATTTCATATTTATAATTATTTACATATAAACTTAATTCTGATTCAGCATCTTTATAAAATGTACTTAAAGAGTTTTGACTAAAACCCCAATCTATTTTATAAATACCGTAAACAGGAATAGTTAATTTCTTATTCGTAACAGAACCATGTTTAGAATTAAAATCTACATCACCAGACATCGTTAGTTCTTTTAATTCTTCATAAAATGTAAATCCGGTAGTTTTATCTAAAACAATTTCCATAATTTTTTATTTCAAAAACACATATAGATTGTTGTACATATCTAAGGAAAAACACCCATAAACATCAGTATTTTAATCTTTTGCTATAATTTTTACATTATCTAGTTCGTAAGTTCCATCAAAATTCACATTACCATTTCCTATATATTTAAAAGCAATATGTGCAGTGCCCGAGTAATTAGACAAATCTATATAAGTAGAATGTACCCAATTTTTAAAACCCTCTCCATCAGAAACAATTTTTGCTGGTAAGACCGTCCAATTTGCTGAATTAATATTATTTGAATCACCATCAAAATCCGTAGAAATTAAAACTTCTAATTCGCTACCGTTAGCAAAACTATTTGATGTTTCAAAAGAAAGAAACTCTTCTAAAGTAGTATCTAAATCAATACCTTTGGTTATCAGCCAAGTTATTGTACTTGCATCAGAAGAATTGGCAGAACCTATTCTTGCAGCTTTACTTTGCGAATAAGTATCTGTGTAAGAACGCCAAGATTTTGTACCTTCTTCTCTGTAGTTTAACCAATCCGAAATTCTAATTTCTCCGGAAGTTATTTCGAAATCTTCTTCTAATAATGTAATATTAAAATCTTCTTCGGTTTGCGTAGTACATCTTTCATTAGACATTAAAACGTCTTCTGTAGAATTTAATACAAGTACTAAGAAATCGCCATTATAATCTTTAGAAACTAAAGCGTTAATTGTTCCGCCACCAGTTGGTAATACATTATTTGCAAAATTTGCAAAAGAACTTGTTTCTAAAATAAGATTTGCATAACCCAGTTTTTGGCATGTTTGAATTTTTCTTTGAGTATCAAAATCTTCTGTAGGATCTACATAAGATTTACCTGCTAGATTTTCCGAAAAAATTACATTATTTACAGAAACAAAAGTACCTATATCGTAAGCATTTAATGCTGCTAAAGAAACTGCTTTAGGTACAATTATTTCTGCTTTTTCTGAACGAAAAAAATGACTATCTACTTGTTTAGAAGAAACACTTTCTATTTCGTTTTCATTAGTAATACTTATTTTTCCTCCTATTGTTATAATTCCGTCGCCAGAATTTAATTCGCCAATAAATAAATCTTTTAACCGAATGTAAACCTCTCTACCCAAATTAAATTTATTAAATGTGTTGGTAAGATTAATTGCTATTTTAATTCCGGCAGTAGGATTTTCTGGAGCATCTTGCATATAAAACTCTCTAAAATAATTTCCGTTTTCATCAGAAGAATTCACATAACCTTTCACAACAATATCCGAAGTAATTTTTAAAGGTTTATTACCAGAAATATATAGTTCTTTTAAAGATTTTATAGACTTTAATTCTAAGAGATTACTATTTATACTATCTAATATCGCTGTAAGTTTTTGGTTTTCTTCTTCACCTAAATTTTCTGGAACTGTATAATCACTATCTTCTACACAAGTAATAAATAATAGACTTGTAATTGTAAGAATTAATAAAGTTGTTAATGTATTTCTTTTCATTTTAAAAATTTTAAAAACTTATGTTTAGGTTTAAAAAGTAAGTTGTACCTCTACCATACCAATATTTATTGCCAAAGACAGGTTTTACCAAACTTTTGTCTGCTTTTAATTCATTGTAGTTTGCATTTCTACCTTGTTCAAAACCACCAGATTTGTATTTTTTATTCAACAAGTTATTTATGGTAGCAAATAGACTTATGTAGTATTTTTTAATTTTGTAAGATTTTCCACCAACAATATTCACAACCTTATAATTATCAAATTTTTCTTGTTTTAAAAGTTCTCCAGCAATTTCTGTGTTGTAATTAAAAAAACTTAAACCATCTGAATCTGTATAAAAATTGCTTGTTCTTGTTAACGGAGCAATGTCTACATATGTATTTGAAAAGAAATTTGTTGTGGCACCAACCCACCAATAATCTGGATCTCTATATTCGAAACCAACAGAATAAGCATTATGCGGACCTGCGGCAATTTTATAATTTTTAAGATTTGATGTGTAATTTTTAGACCTTCCGTTTTCATCAAAAATACCTGTATTAGAAATATCTGATGTTAAATATAAATCTGGATTATTATTATATACAAAACTACCAATAGAAGCTGCTCCTTTTAGTTTTAAAGTAGCTGTAATTTGTGCTTCTATACCTAATTCTAGACCTAATTGTCTTTTTTCTATTCCCGATAAAATTTCTTGTACAAAAGCTGTGTTATCGCCACCTAAACCATCTGCAAAATAGAATGAAATCTCTGTAGCATCTTTTATACTTGTATAATAACCTGTTAATCTTGCCGTAATTACAGGACTCCTTCTAACGTAACTTACATCTGTAGTTAAAATTTGTTCGCTTTGTAAATTATCGACTATATTGTTGTTTTCTCTAGAGTTAGAAAAAGAATTTCTTAATGTTGGTGCTTGATTTAAGTAACCAAAATTAGCATTGATTATATTTCGTCCGTTAATTTTATAAGTTGCACCCGATTTAAAACCATAATTTGAAAAATTTATTTTTTCTGAATTTCCTAAAGAGGAGTTTTCAAATCTTCCGTTTTTGTAAAGACCTTCTCTATAACTAGCAGAATTAGAAACTTTTAAGGCTGCAAAAAAATCTAACTTATTAAGTTTAAACTGTGCTTGTAAAAAAGCATTTATAACTGTTGAATTTAAATTGAAGTTATATTTAAATTTTTCTCCAACACCAACAATTCTATCTGGATTTTGTAAATCGTTTTGCATTTGAGCTTTAGAAGCTGCAAAATTATTTACATCTAAATAACCGTTTCCTCCTAACAAATCTATTACTTCTGCAAAGTTTTCAGATTTTAATTGTTTATACTCTATCTTAGAGTTGATGGAAAAATTATCATTTATTTCTAAATTATAAATACCGTTTAACGTAATTAACTTATCATCATTTCTATCTTCATATAAAACAAAAGCACTATTAGAATCTGAGTTTGCTGTGGTAACATTTGCATCAAAAATAGTATCCCAATTAATTTGGCCATCATCTAAAAAATTTTCTTGAGCAGTATATGCTTCTGCCAAATTATTAGTTCGTAAAAAATAACTTGGTAATTTTTGATAATAAGAAGGACTCGGGTTTGCACCACCGTTAAAATCGATTCTGCTGTTTCCAATGTTACCAAATTGATAAGAAACATTTGTTTGTAAAGACGCTTTTGCAGAAATGTTCCAAAAATGATTCAACATTAAAATAGGCTCTACAACTTCTTTAATTCTAGCGTTTAATTTATTTCCATTTAAAAAACCCCAATATTCGTTATATGCAATGCCTTTTAGATCAAAAACTTCTTGTGTATTTGGTGAGGATTTACCTCTTCTATTTGGTGTAAAAATTCCTGTAAAGTTTATACTATGTGCATCATTAAACTTTTTTTCTATGGATGCAAAAGCTGAATATGCATTGTAAGAAGTACCCTCATTAAACCCCTCTTTACCTACCCTTCTACTTCCAGAAAAAGTAAAAGACCAACCTTTTTTTGAAATTCCAGAGTTGTAAGTTGCCATTAATCTATGTACATAACTTCTATTAGAAGATGAATATGAAATTCTACTGCCTGGTCTTTGTAATGATGCTCTAGAATCTATATTAGTTACACCCAAAACACCGCCAAAAGTAAAATTAGAAGCTGCTAATCCGTTTGTGAATTCTTGATTTCTAAGCACATCATTCAATCCACCCCAATTGCTCCATTGAGCTCTTCCGTCGTAAATCTTATTCATTTCTACACCGTTTATCAGAACTTTTCCGTAGCCAGAATCTAAACCACGAACTCTAAAAAAGGATGAACTAAACTCAAATGCTGCTGTTCTTAAAAAAACATCTCTAGAAGATTGTAATAAACCCGCTATATTATCTGCAGAATTAGCATCATCATTTAACTCATCATCTGTAATTGTAATAATACTTAGGTCTTCTTGCTCTCTATCTAACTTATAGAGTATAAGTTCACCAAGATTGATGTTAGTAGTATTAAAATCAATGGGGAAATTTTGAGTTTCGTAACCCAAAAAAGAGATTTGTAAAAGGTGTTTTCCTTTAGGAATATTTTTTAGTTTAAACACTCCTTTTTGTGTAGTTTTAGTTTCAATATTTAATTTCTTAATTCTTATTGAAACATTTTCTAATGGCTCTTTAGAATGATGACTAAGCACAATTCCTTCTAAAATATTTTGGGTAAAAATTTTAGTATAGCACAATAGAAATACAACTATTAAAATAATAGTTCTATTCATAAAGTTTTCTTTTTCAGTTTTATAGCGCCTTAAAATTAGTGTTTTTTTTCTAAAAAAGAATACTAAATTCATATTTTCTTTTATTTGAATCTAAATGTTTTATAGATTTGTTAAAAAAAATGCGAAATTATTTATGTCTTTTTTTACTCCTTATTTTTTGTGCTTCTAATTCTTTTTCTCAGAAAAACAGCAAAAAATATGCTATTAGAACAATTGCTTTTTACAACTTAGAAAATTTATTTGACACCATTAATGATGTTTCTTTAAATGATGAAGCAAGCCCAATAATGGAGTTGAAATTTAATCGTTCTAAGGTTTATTGGGATAAAATAGACAAACTTTCTAGTACGATTTCGAAAATTGGATTGGAAAAATCGAATACTAGTCCAGCTATAATAGGTGTTTCTGAAATTGAAAATTTAAATGTTTTAGAAGATTTAATTAATTCAAAACATTTAAAAGATAAAAATTACGGTATTGTGCATTACAATTCGCCAGACAAAAGAGGTATTGATGTAGCGTTATTATATCAAAAAAGATATTTTAAACCAATTTATCACGAAGCATTCAATCCAAATATTTACAAAGAAAACAAAAAAATTTTTACTCGAGACCAATTACTAGTTTCTGGTTATTTAGATGACGAGTTAATACATGTTATTGTTAATCATTGGCCATCTAGAAGAGGCGGAGAAGCAAAAAGTAGACCCTTAAGAGAAAAGGCAGCGTATCAGAATTTAAAAATTATCGAGAAAATTAGATCTGAGAATGAAAATGCTAAGATTTTAACTATGGGAGATTTTAATGACGATCCAATAAATTCTAGTTTCAAAAATGTTTTGAAAACTAAAAGTAGAAAAAAGAATGTACTAGAAAACGACATATATAATCCGTATGAAGATCTATATCGAAGAGGCTTTAATACTTTGGCTTATAGAGATAAATTAAATCTTTTTGATATGATTTTAATTTCGTCGCCACTTTTAAATAAAACCAAAAAAGATTTTTCTAGTTATAAAATGTTTAAAGCTATGATTTTTAACAAGCAGTTTTTAAGTCATAAAAAAGGAAAGTTTAAAGGGTACCCGTTTCGAAGTTTTTCTAACGGTTCTTATACTGGTGGATATTCTGACCATTATCCTGTTTACATGTATTTGATAAAAGAAAAAAACTAAAAACTACTCTTCTAAAAATAGAAAAACCCGAAACTTCTTTAGTTTCGGGTTTTTTTGATAATAAATTATTGCCTTTTACAGCTATCAATTAATCTCTAGGAGATTTAAATTTATAGTGTAAGTATGTGTAAGCATCTCTAGGTATAATAGTAATCCACTTTTTGTGTTTTAAATACCATTTAAAACGTATAGAATTTACGCCTTTTAATAAATATGCAGCAATAAAAGGATGCAAGTGTAATTGTATCTTTTTATTCTTTGGATTAGAAATAAACTTTTCTAAATCTGCTTCTATCTTGTCTAATAAGACAATTGGCGCTTCTACATCTCCGTTTTTATTTGGGTTGGCTTCGGTAGTTTTTATACTTAACTCTGGTCTAACCCTTTGTCTTGTAATTTGTACCAAACCAAATTTACTTGGAGGTAATATTTTGTGTTTTGTTCTATCTAAAGCCATTTGCTCTTTCAAGTGCTGGTACAGTTTGTTTCTGTTTTCAGCTTTATGCATATCAATAAAATCAACAACTATAATTCCGCCCATATCTCGCAATTGCAATTGACGGGCAATTTCTGTTGCAGAAATTAAATTTACTTCTAATGCAGTATCTTCTTGAGAGCCAGCTTTGTTAGAACGGTTTCCGCTATTTACATCAATAACGTGTAATGCTTCTGTGTGCTCTATAACTAAATAGGCACCTTTACTCATAGAAACTGTTTTACCAAACGATGTTTTAATTTGTCTTTCTATTCCATATTTTTCGAAAATAGGAGTTTCCGATCTGTGTAACTTCACTATTTTTTCTTTTTCTGGATAAATTTCTTGTAGATATTCTTTAATTTCTACCTTTAGAGTTTCATCATTTGTAACAATACTTGTAAAAGTTTCATTCATAACATCTCTTAATATAGAAGATGCTCTGTTTAACTCGCTTAAGATTTTTGTTGGTGTGTTTGTATTTGCTATACTTTTACACATCCTTTTCCATCGATCTAATGAGTTTTGCAAATCTTTGTCTAGTTCTGCTACCTTTTTACCTTCGGCAACAGTTCTTAAAATAACACCAAACCCTTTGGGTTTTATGCTTTTTGCTAATCTTTTTAATCGTTCTTTTTCTTTTGGGTCTGCTATTTTTTGTGATACAGAAACTCTGTTAGAAAAAGGAACTAACACCAAAAATCTACCTGCAATAGACAACTCAGAACTTAATCTTGGTCCTTTTGTAGAAATTGGTTCTTTTACAATTTGTACCAACAGGTTTTGCCCTGTTTTTAGTACATCATTAATACTACCGTCTTTGTTAATGTCTTCCTCAAATCGGAAGTTTTTTAGAGTGAACTCTTTATACTTACCTGTGCTTACTTTCTTAATGAATGCATTTAATGAGTTTACTTGCGCTCCTAAATCATGATAATGTAAAAACCCATCTTTGGGGTAACCTACATTTACAAAAGAGGCATTTAAACCTGTTAATACTTTTCCTATTTTGGCTAAAAATATATCGCCAACAGAAAATTTATTACCAGTTGTTTCATTATTTAATTCAATAAGTTTTCCATCTCTTAATAAGGCAAAATCAATATCAGATGAATTCGAACGAATTATTAATTCTGTTTTCATGCTGAATTTGGTTTTAACACTGCACTTAATTGTGCAGATGGATTAATATTGTAAGGTATTTTTAATACCGTGAGAAAATTTACAGCCTTACACAGCTAATAAACTTTCTAATGTCAATGAACTTTTTTGTTTGTTTGGTTGATTGTTTTTTCGTCTAAATAATAAACGAAAAAGTAAGCGAATGCTTACTTTTTCTTGTGTCTATTTGCTCTAGCTCTTTTCTTTCTTTTGTGCGTAGAGATCTTAGCTCTCTTTCTTTTTTTACCACTTGGCATAAT
>JAHDHO010000196.1 GCA_020631275.1 Polaribacter sp.
ATTTACCACCAGAGGTTTTAAACATTTCTTTAGTTCTTCCGGTAATTTTTAAGAATCCATCTTTATCAATTTCTCCCTTATCACCTGTATGAAAATAACCATCTTTTAAAACTTCAGAAGTTTTTTTAGGATCTTTATAATATCCTAACATTACATTTGGTCCTTTTACTAAAATCTCTCCGTTTTCGGCAATTTTTACTTCAACTTTACTAATAGTTTTACCGACGGTTCCAATTTTAAATCCTTTTTTACGTTGGTCGTTTACAGAGATTACTGGTGATGTTTCGGTTAATCCGTAACCTTCCATAATTGGCATTTTTGCTGCAGCAAAAACTCTGGTAAGCCTTGGTTGCAATGCTGCACTACCAGAAACCATTATTTTTAAATTTCCGCCTAAGGCAGCTTGCCATTTAGAAAATATTAATTTTCTTGCTAAACTTAATTGTTTTTCATACCACCAACCATTTGCACCGTCTGGCTCGAATTTCAAACCAAGGTTAACAGCCCAAAAGAAAAGTCCTTTTTTTATTCCAGATAGAGCTTCGCCTTTTAAAATAATTTTATCGTAAATTTTCTCGTACAAACGTGGTACTGCAGTCATTACATTTGGTTTGATTTCTTGTGCGTTTTCAGAAAGTTTTTCTATGGATTCTGCAAAATAAATAGAGACACCACAATATTGGTATAGGTACAAAATCATTCTTTCGAAAATATGGCAAACAGGTAAAAAGCTTAATCCTATATCTTTACCGTCATCTAAAGGTACACGTTCTTTAGCAGCTAAAACATTAGAAACAATGTTATCATGAGAAAGCATTACTCCTTTTGGTCTACCTGTTGTTCCAGAAGTATAAATAAGGGTTGCTAAGTCTGTTGGTTTTACAGCTTTTTTTCTTTCTTCGACTTCAAGTTGGTTACTTATATCTTTTCCAAGCTCTAAAACGTCTTTCCAAGATTTTTCTGTAGTAATATCATTAAAAGTAAATACACCTTTTAATTTTGTATTTTCTTTAATTTTATTAAGTTTTTCTAAAACTTCTTCGTCAGAAACAAAACAATATATTGCTTCTGAGTGATTTAAAACGTATTCATAATCTTCTTTACTAATTGTAGGGTAAATAGGTACATTCTGAGCTCCTGTTTGTAAAATTCCAATATCACAGATATTCCACTCTGTTCTATTGTTTGTTGAAATAACTGCAATTTTATCGTTAGGTTGAACTCCTAGTTTTAATAATCCTCTACTTAATTTATTTGCTTGGTCTATATATTCTTGCGTAGATATACTATCCCACTTATTATTAAACTTTGTTGAAAACGATTTGTTTAAATTATATGTTTCTAATTGATAATAAGGGATGTCAAACAACCTGGTAATTTCTATCGGCATAAGTTCTATTTTGTTAAATGCAAATTAGGGAAATTACTGCTATTTAACAAATACTTATTTTAATAGATTATAAATTATTAAATCTTTATTTTTAGCCTAATATTATTTTTGATAATATAGAATTAACGTGTGTTTTTTAGTAATTAAAGTTTGAAATGTTAAGATATTTAACTGCTTAATTTTTAAAAGTTTGCGTTTGTTAGCCTTGTTTTTTTAAAAAAAATATGTAAAATGAAAAACCTAGCTTTTTAAAATAAAAAGCTAGGTTTAGTTGGTTTTGGTTAGCCCCTAATCTAACCATATTTCCATTACGGTGCAATTTACAAAGTTTAAAAAAACTGCGTATACGTATAAATACCTATTTATTGTTTATCAAATATTTATTGAAATTTTTTCCATTTATTTTAGTGTATTTAGAATCAATTTCATAATTAACTTCCATACCTGTAATATCAAAATCACCAGAAACCTTCATGTATTTTATATTTAAATCCTCATTAAATTGAGTATTCTTAAAAGAAACTCCGTTTTTAAATTGAGTATACTTAAATGTTGCAGAATCTTTAAACGTTGCATTTGCAAAACTTACATTTCTACTAAATTTAGCATATTTAAATGTGGCGATTTCATTAAATCTTGTTTTAGAAAAATTACTGTTTTTGTAAAATTTTGCATATTTAAAAGTATTATCATCATTAAAAGTTGAGTAAGAAAAATCTGAATCTTCTTCAAAATTTGAATATTTAAACATTGCTTTTCTGGTAAACTTACAGTTTTTAAAAATTACTTCATCTTCAAAACTAGCAGTAAAAGTATAGCCAGAATCTTCTGTGGGTATATATGCTAAAACATCATTATTAAATGTACAGTTTATAAATGAAACCTTAACATCTATTAACTTTTTAATTTCATTGGTATTATTGTTATTAGAATTCCAGTTAAACCAACTACTTTTTTTTCTTTTTGGTAATTTTTCTAGAGCCTCATCCATAAAAGTTAAATCTAAAACACCAACAATTGTGGCATTTTCGATTGCAATGTTTTTACCTTCTTTTATGTCTTTTAAAATATCAGTTGCTTCTATTTTTTTTTGACAAAAAACTGAATTATTAATGCTTACCATTAAAATTATAAGAGTAATTATTTTTTTCATGTTGTTAAGTTTTAATGTTTTTATTTAATGACATTCTAATACTTTATTTGTGACAGTTTAATCTAAAAAATAAAAAAAGACCGAGAATAAAACCCGGTCTTTTGCCTAAAACTAAAATACTAAAATAAATTTCACATCATTATATATAAATATTAGCCCCCCAATATTCATTGATGAAAATCTAATATAAATATACAAAGAGCTTGTATAGTTTTATTGTAAATAATCGTATTTAGTATTTCTAAAAATTTCTTTGATTAATAGAAACTCGTCTTTAAAGTAATCTTTTAATGATTTTGAAGTAAATAATTTGAAGTCTTTAGCGAAGTGAGATTCGTCATAATAGTCATACATATAAATTAAATCTTTTAAATTAATTTTTTTGCTTTCATATTGTTTCATTAATTTCTTAAATCTATGAATTCTTATGTATTTAGAAGGTGTTAAGCCTACGATTTTTTTAAAATTTGTTTCTAAAGTTTTTTGACCAAATGGTAAATCTTCTAAGATTTCATTTACAGAAATCATACCTTCTTTTAGGTGAATTTTTTTTACAAGTTCATCTATTATTAAAGTGTTTTTGTTTTCTGTTAAATTTAACGTTAAAAGGTAATCTTCGAGTTTGTTAAATATTTTTTGATAATCATCTTCTTTAGTTAAAAAAATGCTATCAAATTTTTTTGCTATTTCTTGATTAATCTCGTTAAAAGACTTATATTTATTTGTAAGACAAGAAGCATCGATGTTGGTTAACTTATGTAATGTTGTAGGATTAAAATTCATACCACATACAATACCTTCTTTATATAAGTTAAATTGATATGACTTACTAAATTGACCATAAACAGTAAGTTTATGTAAATCTATAACGTCATTCACAAGTGTAATTTTTTGACCTTTATTATAAAAATAAGCCAAACCAGAAAAGTTTAAAGGTGGTATTATAGCTTCTAATTGTACGTCTTTTTTTTGATAATCGATTAAAAAAAACTCCTCGATTAAATGAGAAGTTTTTGTAACATCAAAATAAGTTA
>JAHDHO010000197.1 GCA_020631275.1 Polaribacter sp.
CAAACAAAACACCAAAGAACTTAATCCATTCTGCTCGACCTAATGGTGTTTCTTCAAGCCAATCTCCATTATAAATAACATTTATATTAGCTTTTTGTAAAGTTGTTAGGCTTTTATCTGCATTAGAAACACTGTAACCAACTACCAATTCTGGCTGTAAGTCTAAAATAATTTCTGTATTTAACGAGTTTTCTTTACCGATTTCTTTAATCTTTCCCTCTGTAATAAGTTTTCTGGTTCTTTCGGAAGAAATGTATTCAGAATTAGGAAAACCAATAATTGCCGTTTCTTCGTTTAACAACTCTATCATTGGGATATGCGTTGTAGAGGTAGCAATAATTTTTTTAACAGGGGTTTTAATTATCTTCTCTGTATTTGATTGCCCGTTATTTTTGCTTATTACGTATTTTTTGACTGTTTTATCATTTTTAAATGCCGTCTTAATAATTAACTTTTTTTCACCGTTTTCGTACACAATACCAAACCCTTGTGCATATTTTATTTTACTTTTTATTGTATTTATATTATCTATATTTTCTCCTTTTTTTTTGCAATTGTAAAAAAGAATAAGAAAGCAAATGAAAATGATTTTTGAAAAGTTTTTACGCATAAGAATTATTTTTAGACAAGATTACAAAAATGTTTTTTAATATCAATTTATAAGCTACATTTGTGCCGATTTTGGTTTTGATGTAAAAATTGGTTTGCATCAAATTAAAAGGGAATCTAGTTAAAATCTAGAACTGTTCCCGCAACTGTAAGCTAAAAAGCTTGTAACTACTCTTTTGCCACTGACATTTTATTGTTGGGAAGGTTTGTTACAAGACGCAAGTCAGGAAACCTGCCAATATCACAAGTTAAAAACTTTCGGGATAAAAGTTTATGTACTAATCTATTTTTTGTACACGAAATTTACCTGATTTATTGTAAATCAAATTAATTAAAAATGAAAAAACAATTTATTATTGTTGGTGCATTGGCATGTAGTTTTGTCAGCACAAATCTTTTTGCTCAAAAACAAAAAGAAAATGTAGAAACATTAAAAGAGGTTGTGGTTACTGCGACTAAATTTAATTTAAAAAAAGAAAATACTGGTAAGGTAATTCATAAAATTACCCAAGAAATGTTGCTTCAGAATTCTGGAAAAACAGTTGTAGAGATTTTAAACAATATTGCAGGTATAGATGTTAAAGGAGTAAATACAAATCCTTCAGAACCAAGAAGTATTAATATTAGAGGTGGTAGAGCTAGACAAGTTTTAGTTTTAATTGATGGTGTGCCAGTTACAGATCAATCGGCAATTAATCAAGAATTTGATTTACGTTTATTAGCAGTTAATCAAATAGAAAGTATAGAGATTTTAAAAGGAGCATCATCTACATTGTATGGTTCTGGTGCAGCAACTGCTGTAATTAGTATTACGTTAAAAAAGGCTTCTGTTGATAAGATTTCAGGTTCTTTTGAAACTAGTTTAGGTACTAATAATACAGCAAATTCTTCTAGCGCAAGCTTATCTGATAGAAATCAAAACATAAATATTAATGGTACTTTGGGTAAATTTAATTTTTTAGGATCGTTTAGTTTAACTGGTGTTAACGGAATTTCATCAGCAAAAAGTAACACTAATTCTACTTTCGAAACAGATGCTTTTTATTCTAAAAACGCTTTAGTAAAATTAGGTTATAAAGTAAACGAGAAGTTAACTTTAGAAACTTTTTTAAATTATGATGAATTTGATTACGATTTTGATGCTGGTGCTTTTGCTGATAGCAAAGTAAATATTGGTAGTCAAGAGCAGTTTAGAGTTGGTTTTAAGCCTACATATACATATGATAAAGGACAATTATATTTATTAGCTTCTGCTAATGTAGTAGAAAGAGATTTAAGTCAATTTAACTCTTTTGCAGGTGTTTTACAAGATTATGAATTTGTAGGTAGAAGTGTAAATGTAGATTTAGTAAATAGATATGAGTTTACAGAACAATTACAACTAATTACAGGTTTAAATTATCAAATTCATAGTAATAATACAATTACTCCTTTTGGTAAAATAGAAAAAGGGTTGGCTAATTTTAATACTGTAGATCCTTATGCAAGTTTGGTTTATATCTCGGATTTTGGTGTAAGTGTAAATGTTGGTGGTCGTTTAAATATGCATAATGTATATGGTAATCATTTCGTTTACGACGGAAATTTAGCTTATTCTATTTTAAATTCAGATGTTACAGCTTTAAAATTATTTACGTCATACAGTACAGCTTTTATTGCGCCTAGTTTATATCAATTATATGATGGTTTTTCTGGTAATATAGATTTAAACCCAGAATCAAACAAAACTTTTGAAGCTGGGTTCGATTTAAGTTATAAAGATTGGTTACAGTTAGAAACAGTTTACTTTAACAGAAAAGAAACAGATGCTATAATTTATGATGCTTCTACATTTAAATATGGTAATGGTTCTTCTGATGCAAACGGTTTTGAAATAACTACTAAAGTAGTACCAACTTCATTTTTAGCTATTAACGCATCCTTTACGTATACAGATAGAGATGTAACAGAAGATTTTAACGATTATATTCCAGAGAATAAGTTGGTTATAGGCTTAGATGTTACTCCGTTTGAAAATGCGTTTTTTAATTTTACTTATAGAAACGTTGGAGAAAGAACAATTTTTGATAGATACGGTTCTTTTGGAACAGCTGGACAAGATGTTGTTTTAGAAAACTATCAGGTTTTAGATTTTATGACAAATTATAAAGTTTTAGGAGATACAGTTACGTTTTTTGCAGCAGTAACTAATCTTTTAAATGAAGATTATGATGATGTATTTGGATATTCTACTAGAGGAAGAAATTATAAGTTAGGAGTTCGATTACAATTTTAGAAGGGAAATTTGCTTGTAAAGAAAGAGTTAAAACTCCGTTTATTGCAGTTGTAATAAACGGAGTTTTTTTATAATAAAATTTTAACCTCTCTCTTTATAAATTCGATAGCAGTTTCTGTTGGCGGGGTATGTGTGCTGTAATCTGTAAGAATAATTTCTCTTAGCTCATTTGCAGAGTTTGCTTGTTCTGCAACTTGTTTGTATTTATTTATAACAGCATTTTTTGCAGCGTAAACGGCCGTCCAAGTTTCTTCTTGCACATAAATTTGTTGCACTAAGTTGTGGTCAAATTCTTGTTCTATATTTGCAATTAATAATTGTAAATAATCTTGTGTGTTTGTAGAAATTGGCGGAATCCTCATAAGCATTTTTACTGGGTTTATTCTATCGCAAAACAGCATTAAACGCTCGTAAGCTTGCAGTTTAATTGGTAAAGATTCTTTTTTTTGCTGTGCTAAAAGTTCTAATTTCTTTTCAGAAATTCTATTACCTATAAAGCCGTTAAACATATAATATGTTACAAAACCTGTAACTACTGCAGGCAATACGTAAGCAATACTTTCAATAAATTTATCTTCCATTAATTAAATTGTATTTAAAATATACGAATATAAGATTCCTATTATAATAGCAAAACCAAAACTTAATAATGTACCAATTAAAATGTATTCGGTTAATTTTCTGTCTT
>JAHDHO010000198.1 GCA_020631275.1 Polaribacter sp.
AAGGCAAATTGCTAATAGCTTCTATGGCACTTCTACTTCGTTAATAATAGAATTTATAATATCTACAGAAGTTACGTTTTCTGCTTCTGCCTCGTAAGTAATACCAATTCTGTGACGTAAAACATCTTTAACAACAGCTCTAACGTCTTCTGGTATTACATAGCCTCTTCGTTTAATAAAAGCATAACATTTAGCTGCTTTTGCTAAGTTGATACTTCCACGAGGTGATGCACCAAAATTTATTAAATCTTTTAATTGTGGTAAGTTGTATTTTTCTGGATAACGAGTCGCAAAAATGATGTCTAGAATGTATTTTTCTATTTTCTCATCCATATAAACCTCATTAGCAACTTCTCTTGCCTTGATAATTTGGTCTACAGAAATTACTGGATTTACTTTCGCGAATCCGCCAGTTAAATTTTGACGCATAATCACTTGCTCGTCTTGTAATTTAGGATAATCAATTACAACTTTTAGCATAAATCTATCTACCTGAGCTTCTGGTAATGGGTAAGTACCTTCTTGTTCTACAGGGTTTTGTGTTGCCATTACTAAAAAAGGTTCGTCTAATTTAAAAGTTGTATCGCCAATTGTAATTTGACGCTCTTGCATTGCTTCTAATAAAGCAGATTGTACTTTTGCTGGTGCTCTGTTAATCTCATCTGCTAAAACAAAATTAGCAAAAATTGGCCCTTTTTTAATTGCAAAGTCGTTTTCTTTCATGTTATAAATCATGGTTCCAACAACATCTGCAGGCAGTAAATCTGGTGTAAATTGTACTCTACTAAAACTACCTTGTACAGCTTTAGATAGCGTGTTAATTGCTAGGGTTTTTGCTAAACCAGGTACACCTTCTAGTAAAATATGACCATTACCTAGTAAACCAATTAGCAAACTCTCTATCATTTGCTTTTGACCTACAATAACTTTGTTCATTTCTAAAGTAAGAATGTCTATAAAAGCACTTTCTCTCTCAATTTTTTCATTAATAGCTCTTACATCTATATCCATTGTATTTTATATTAGGCGTTATATTTTTCGTAATAATCTTATAGTAACAAAACTACAATTTTAACATATTTGTTTTTGTTAAAAGTAGGTTAAAGATGATTGATATATTTTTATTATTTTTAAAAATTATTAGCCCTTAAAAATATAAATGGAAAAATTAACAGACAAATATTTATGGAAATCTTTAAAGCAAGGTGATTTAAAAGCATTTTCTGTTCTTTTTGAAACTTATTACCCTAATCTACATAGTTATGGTTTAAAAATTTGTAAAGATGAGGCTTTAACAGAAGATACTTTGCAAGACTTTTTTATGTATGTATACGAGCATAGAGAAAATTTAAGCGATTTAGACACAATTGCACCTTACCTTTTTACAGCTTACAAACGATTTTTATTAAAAGTAATTAAGAAAAATGAAAAAGTAAAACCAACAGACTTTTCAAATGAAAACTTTGTAGACATTCAATTTACGGCAGAAGAGCTGATAACTAATCAAGAAGTAGAAAGCTTTAAAAATAAAAACTTAACACAATCTTTAAATAAATTACCAAAAAGGCAAAAAGAGGCAATTTATTTAAAATACTATAGCGGCTTAAAAGCGAAGGAGATTTCAGAAATTATGGGTATTAATTACCAAAGCGTAGTAAATACTTTACACAAAGCAATTAAAAATTTAAAGGAAGAAATTTCGATTATAAAATTATTTAAGTTTTAATAAATAATTAAGGGTATAAAAACGCAAAAAATACCTTATACAATTAGATTCTATACATTTAATAGATAATGAGTAAGAAAAAGTACGATAGCATAAACGATTTTTTAGATGATAATTCATTTAAAAATTGGGTTTTTCAAAATAACGGAACGGATGTAGGTTTCTGGGATTTTTGGATAGCCAATAATCCAGATAAACAAGATTTAGTTAACGAAGCTAAAGATCTTGTAATTGGTATTTCTTTTAATAGAAAACAAGTTGGTAAAGAAAAAGTTGCTTTCGAATGGCAAAAACTAGAAGCAAAAATTCAAGCTAAACAAAAACAACCACAAAGAAAATTAAGACATTTACATAAATATGGTGCAGTTGCATCAATCCTTTTATTGGTGGTTTTAGGTATTTATTTTATCAATAGAAATACTAGAATTACGCATAAAACAAATTACGGAGAAATTTTAACGATTAAACTTAAAGATGGTAGTGATGTTACGCTAAATTCAAATTCTAGTTTATCGTATTATAAAAATGAAAGTAGAAAAGTTTGGTTACAAGGTGAAGCTTTTTTTCAGGTTGATAAAAAAGTTGCAACCAATGCCAAATTTTGGGTTTTAACAGATGATTTGTCTGTAGAAGTTTACGGAACCTCTTTTAACGTAAGTACTAAAAGAAAGAAAACAGATGTGTTTTTAGAAGAAGGAAATATTTGGTTAAAACTTAAAAATGGCCAAGACAAAAAGATGATTCCGGGGAACTATATTTCTTATTCATCAGAAAAAAACAAAGTGTTAGAAGACAAAAATATTTTTAATGCTAGAATAAAAACTTCATGGAAAAATGGTTCTTTATTGTTTGATAACTTATCTTTAGAGGATGCCATGGAGAAAATAAAAGAATCGTACGGTTTTTCTATTATTTTTAAAGATGAAGAAAGTAAAAAATTATCAATTACTGGTGCTGTACCAATTACGAACATAGATATTTGTATACAAGCTATAGAGAAATCTGTTAATGTAGCAATTGTTAAAGAAGATAACTCTTTAGTAATTAGCAAAAAATAAGTATAATTTTAAATTTATAGATGTTTTCGAAAATAGTATTCTTAAAATTCTTATTACTTGTTTTTGTTGCATTTATTTCTTTACCTACACTTTCTCAAAATCATAAAAAGGAAAAAGTTCCTTTAGCTGTTTTATTAGATAAAATTAGTAACGAACACAAGATTTTCTTTACATATAACGCCAATTTATTAGCAAATAAATTTGTGCAAGAAGAAAGTTTTGTAAACTTATCTTTAGAAGAGTCTATTTCTTTATTAGAAAAAATTACACCGTTTTTATTTGACGATTTAGGCAATAGTTATTACGTTATTTATAAAAAGAAAGAGTCTAATAAACGAAAAATTCACGCTAGAGGAAATACTGTTTTTAAAAAAGATATTGTTGTTGATAGTGCATTTTTGAATAAAAAAATTACAGTTAAAGGTATTGTTTTAAGTTCAGAAAATATTCCTTTAAGCGGTGCAACATTGCAAGAAGAAAAAACTTTAGTAGGCACAACTACAAATGCAGATGGTACATTTGAATTCGAGGTTTTATCCAACAACAGTATTATTGTTAGTTTTATTGGTCATAATTCTAGAATATTACAATTGTATCCAAATAAATTTCACACCATAATATTAGCATCGGGGCAAGATTTAGATGAAGTACAAGTGGTTGGTTCTAGAAATAAAAACAGAGTTGCAAGCGATACGCCTGTTGCAATAGATTTTATAGATATCGAAAAAACAGCTACAAAAAGCAGTCAAGTAGA
>JAHDHO010000199.1 GCA_020631275.1 Polaribacter sp.
CAACCTCAACAGAAAACTTACTATTTGGTGTTCCTTTTAAAAACATAGACAATTGCTCTCTGTTCATGTTTTTAATCGATTGATTATCTACAGCTACAATTACATCACCAGCTTTTAATCCTGCTTTATCAGCAGAATAACCTTTGTACACCTCGCTAATTTCTATTCCTTGTTTTGTGTAATATACAGATACACCAATACCACCATATTCACCAGCTCTTCTAATTCTTGCTGTTTCTACATCTTGTTCGTTGTAAAAATTTGTATACGGATCTAAATCTTTTAAAGTGTTTTTAATTGCTCTGTTGGTAAGTTCTGCCGGATTTATTTCATCTACATAATACATATTTAATTCTTTAAATAATGTATTGTAAATTTCTATTTGTTTTGCAACTTCAAAAAACTTAGACTTAAATGAATAGGTTAAAAAAACGGTACATATTAAGACTATAATTATAGCTTTCTTTTTTATTTTAAAGTTTTTCATCGTCTTTATCTTTTACTTTATTAACAAATAATGTTAGCAGTTTCTCCATTTTTAAATACAATTCTTCGTATTTAACTTCTTCTCTACCAATATACGAAATCATAAAAACATACGGCTTGTCTAAATTATCATATACAATCTCTTTTTGTAAACGATAGGTTTCTCTAAGCAAACGTTTTAATCTATTTCTATGCACAGCCAATTTAAAATTTCTTTTAGCTACAGAAAACCCAACTTGACAAGGAAAATCTGACGTATGTTCTGTTTGCACATAAATTAATCTTAAAGGAAAAGTTTTTACAGAATTCCCTTCCGAATACAGCTTTTCTATTAATTTCTTACTCTTTAAACGCTCTTGTTTTCCTAACGTATTTTTCATCTATACAAACTTAATAGAAAACAACTACTTTTTACAATTTATAACGGCTAACTTTAAAAAAGTTGTGTATTTTTAGCTAAAAATTAATAATTGTTTTAATTATTAATTGTTAAATATTAAACAATAATTTATAAATTTGTTTAAAATCACACATTTAAATATATGAAACCCGACTTATTTCAAGCACCCGATTATTATAATTTAGACGATTTATTAACCGAAGAGCACAAACTTGTTAGAGATGCAGCTCGAGAATGGGTTAAAAGAGACGTATCTCCTATTATAGAAGATTATGCACAAAGAGCAGAATTTCCTAAACAAATTATTAACGGTTTGGCAGAAATTGGTGCTTTTGGTCCTTATATTCCAGAAGAGTATGGTGGCGCTGGATTAGATCAAATTTCTTATGGGTTGATTATGCAAGAAATAGAAAGAGGAGATTCTGGAGTAAGATCTACAGCTTCTGTACAATCTTCTTTGGTAATGTATCCTATTTTTAAATACGGAAATGAAACGCAAAGAAAAAAATATTTACCAAAATTAGCTTCTGGTGAATGGATGGGATGTTTTGGTTTAACAGAACCAAATCACGGTTCTAACCCTGCAGGAATGGAAACCAACTTTAAAGATAAAGGCGATCATTATTTATTAAATGGAGCTAAAATGTGGATTTCGAATGCTCCGTTTGCTCAAGTTGCAGTTGTTTGGGCAAAAAATGAAGAAGGCAGAATACATGGATTGATTGTAGAAAGAGGTATGGAAGGTTTTTCTACACCAGAAACACATAATAAATGGTCTTTACGTGCATCATCTACAGGAGAATTAATTTTTGATAATGTTAAAGTGCCTAAAGAAAACTTATTACCAAATAAATCTGGATTGGGCGCGCCATTAGGTTGTTTAGATTCTGCAAGATACGGTATTGCTTGGGGTGCAATTGGTGCTGCCATGGATTGTTATGATACTGCACTTCGTTATTGTAAAGAAAGAATTCAGTTTGGTAAACCAATTGGTCAGTTTCAACTACAACAAAAAAAGTTAGCAGAAATGATTACCGAAATTACAAAAGCACAATTGTTGGCTTGGAGATTAGGAACTCTAAAAAATCAAGATAAAGCAACCTCTGCTCAAATATCAATGGCAAAACGTAATAATGTAGATATGGCATTAAAAGTAGCTAGAGAAGCAAGACAAATGTTAGGCGGAATGGGCATTTCTGGTGAATATTCTATTATGCGTCATATGATGAATTTAGAAAGCGTTGTTACTTACGAAGGTACACACGACATTCATTTACTTATTACAGGATTAGATATTACTGGCTTTAATGCTTTTAAATAACACACTCATTTTGTAAGGTTTACATTAATATTCAGACAAAAGCAAGATGAAAAAGCATATTCTTAGTATTTTTATTTGTTTTTGTCTGTTTCTAATTTCATGCGCAAGTTTGAACGATCAAATAGAAACAATTGAAGAAATTGATGAAATTAAAGACGAAGTAGTTATTATTGATGCTGAAATAGATTCTACATCAGTAAACAATTCTAATGCGATAAAATTTAAAATATTATCTTTAGGTGATAGTTATACAATAGGGCAAAGCGTTTGCGAAACTTGTAGATATCCGTCGCAATTAAAAGATAGTTTGCTAAAAACATATCCCCAAGAATCTACAATCGATCTTAAAATTATTGCAAGAACTGGTTGGACAACTACAGACTTAATTAACGGTATCAATTCTCAAAATATTTCTGATGACTATAATTTAGCGACTTTATTAATAGGAGTAAATAATCAATATAGATTTAGCGATATATCTGTATTCGAAGAAGAATTTCCTTTATTAGTTGATACTTCTATAAAAGCTATTGGTGGTGATAAAAATAAATTAATAATAATCTCTATACCAGATTATTCTTTTACACCATTATTTAAAGATAATACCGATATTTCTAAGCAAATAGACAATTACAACAATTTTATAGAAGAATATTGTAAAAAGAATGATATAACTTATGTTTATATAACTGATATTTCTCGTGAAGGTTTAACAAACCCCAATCTTGTAGCCTCAGATAATTTACACCTTTCGGAATTAGCGTACTCTAAATTTATACAAAGAATTTTACCTTTAGCATTAAAGAAATTAAATAATTAAGAAGCTTTTGATAATAAAACATGAGGGCATCTTTTGCAGTTGATTCCCTTCTTTTTATATTTATTACAACATTTATTTTTTGGCTTAATACAACTAGAAGAACAAACAGAGTTACAAGCAACTTCTTGCTTTAACTGAATTGTAGGCGCAGTATTTGTGTAAAAAACAATCATAATCTAAATAATTATACTGCAAATATAACTATTTATTTAGAATAAATAAAAATAGTAAAATTATTCCTTCAATAATTTTACAAAAAGCTCTCTACCTTGCCTATTTTTATATGAATTATAGCATTTCTCTAAAATATCTATTTTAAAATGAGTTGAAAACAACGCAATATATTCATCTTTATTTCCGCCAAAAGGAGGTCTATCTTTATTTAAAGGAACATCAAACATAACACCAACCAACTTCCCTTTTGATTTTAGCAATTCTTTAGTTTTAAATGCATACTCTCCTCTTAATTCAGGTGAAATAGCACAAAAGAAAGTCTGTTCTATAATTAAAT
>JAHDHO010000012.1 GCA_020631275.1 Polaribacter sp.
ATATTCTCGCCAACCTAAAATTTGTCTTATAAAACCTTCTACTTGAGAAATATCGATTTCGTCGATGTTGTTTCTATAAGTTTCTAAAACCGAATTAATTATTTCTTTTGGTGAGATCATTTTTGTGTTCATAGCAAACGAAATTCTGCTATGAAATAAATAAATTTTATCTGTGTGCATTGCATCTTGATAATCACCAAAGTGAACCAATAAATTTTCACAGAAATACTCTAATTGTTCTAAAGCTTGCTTTCTTGAAATTGGATACTCAAAATATTTTGCATTTATTTTACCAATGGTTTCAATTCCTGCTTTTTTAATTTCGGATACTATATTTTCTAAGTTATTATCGAAATTTATTTCTGTAGGAATTAAAACATCACCTTTCCATTTTTTACGATTGCTAGCGTCGAAATTCCATTTTCCACCTTCAGGTTGTTCGTTAACAATTAATATCTGATGTTTTTTTCGCATATTTCGATAAAAACTTTCCATTAAGAATTGTTTTTTACCTTTAAAAAATGTTTTTAAATCATCTCTTTCGGTATAAAAGTGTTCTGAAGAAAAAACCTGATGTTTTATATTTAAAGATGATGTAAAGTCTGCAAGTTGTTTGTCTAATCGATATTCATCAGGCGCTAAATATTCGAATTTCTCAATAGAATTTTCTTTTATTAATGTCTTTAAATTCTCGATTAAATTTTGAGAATTTTTTGCATCATTTATCTTATAGTAAATTACTTGGTGATTTGCGGTTTCTAATTCTTTCGCAAAATTTCTCATGGCCGCAAAAAATCCAACTATTTTCTGAATGTGATGTGTAACGTAATCTGTTTCTTGTCTCATCTCTAACATGCAGTAGATTGTGTTTTCACAAGACTTATTAAACCAAGAATGTTCACTATTTAGTTGATCGCCAAGAATTAGTCTTAATTTCTTCATTTTAAAATAATGTTTTTTCTAACCAAAGTTTTCTAAACTTGTAATTTGTATCATAGCGTTCTGCTTGAAGTTGCGTATTAAATTTTCTGTCTCGAGGATCGTTACCAACTCCGGCAACATACATCCAATTACCGTAATTGCTATGAACGTCATAATCAACTAATAAAGATTCAAAATAAGCAGCGCCAATTCGCCAGTCTAAAAGAAGTTCTTTGGCAAAGTAAGAAGCTACGTTTTGTCTGCCTCGGTTGCTCATCCAGCCAGTTTCTTTAAGTTCGATCATGTTAGCGTTTACAAAATCGTCTTTGGTGTTGCCGTCTATCCAATTCTTAATTTGATTTTCATCAGAATTCCAACTGTATTTTTTTTCTAAGATTCCGCCAATTTTAAAAATTTTATTATCATATTTTAAAGAAATATATTTAAAATAATCACGCCAAATTAACTCGAAAATAACCCAATACGTCGATTGATTAGCCCCAAATTCAGTTTCAAATTCTTTAATTTTCCAATAAATTGTTTTTGCTGATAAGCTACCATTTGCAAGCCACGGAGAAAATTTGGTGCTATAATCTGTGCCAATCAATCCGTTTCTTGTTTTTTTATAAAAATTTACTTTTTTTGTTTCAAAGAAATAATTATTCAATCTATCTAAAGCGGCGTCTTCACCACCAAAAAACTTAAATGCAGCTTTTGGGTGGATTTCAAAATTATGAAAGCCTAAATCTTTTAAGTTAGGAATTCTAGTGTCGTTTTCTACTAAATTTTCTTTTGTTAATGGAGTAGGAGTAAGTTCTTGTAATACTTTAACTGACTTTTCTAATTTTTTTCTAAACGTAGTAAAAACATTCGGAATGTTAGAGAAATCATTAGAAACTGTTTCCGGATTGTATAGAAATTGATCGTAATCCTCTATGAATTTGATTTTATTAGAGAAGCTTTGTTGTGTCAATTTATTTGATTCTGCCTCCTCTTTTGTCCATTCCTTTTGTGTGTAAATTGCATCAATATTAAACTTTTTACAAACTTTGTTTAAATGATTTTCTGGTGAATCATAAAAAGTGAGTAGTGTAATATTTAATTTTTGAAGGTTTTTTTGAAGATTTTCTACTGTTTCTATTAAAAATCGCGCTCTAAATTTCTCTGTTTTTTTAAAACCGAAACTGTCTTTTACAAAATGCTTCGGATTAAAGTAAAATACTGCAACTACTTTTTGGTGGTTTTCTGTAGCTTTTCTAAGAGCATTATTATCATTAACTCGTAAATTATTACGAAACCAAATTAAGCCAGTGTTTTCTTGTTTTTGCTGCATTTTTTACTACAATATTTTACATTTTCCCAGTTTTTCTCCCATTTTTTGCGCCAGCTAAACGGTCTGTTACAAACGATGCAAATTTTTTCTGGAAGGTGTTGTTTTTTCAAAATTATTTATTGATGTTTTGTATCATGCCGTTAAAAACAAACCAATGAAAAGGCATTACCGAATACCAATACAATCTTCCGGCTAAACCATGTGGTCTAAATGTTGCGGTTTGGTAAATGTAACCATCTTCAATTTTAAATTCTAGCCAAGCCTCACCAGGTAAAATCATTTCAGCATACAAAAGAAGTTTTCCTTTTTCTTTATCGGCATAAATTACGCGCCAAAAATCTAACGCATCACCGGCATTTAGTTCTGTTGGGTGTCTTCGACCGCGTCTTAATCCCGCGCCCCCAAAAAGTTGATCTACAAAACCTCTAATCTTCCATAAAAATGTACCGTAATACCATCCTGTTTCACCGCCAATTGCCCAAATTCTGTCTAGTGCTTTTTCTTTATTTTTTACTTTTCTCTTTTTAAAATCTTTAAAACAACCATATTCGGGTACATTTATAAATTCATGTACAAAATTTTTTAATTTTCCGCTACTCACGTAAGAGTCTTTCCAACTAGAAATAATGCTATTTTGTTCTATCTTTTTAAAAGCCAACTTAACGGCTTCTTTATATGTCATGGGGTGGACATTTAAGATATTGTTGATGTCACTTTTCTTGCCAATAACTTCTACACCCATTGAGTTTACAAGTGAACTAGCCAATTTATAAGATGTAGAGGTGACAAAATACAGCCAATAAGAAGATAATTTTGGTGTCATAACTGGCACGGTTAAAATGTATCTTTTTAACTTTCTCACTTTTGCAAATTGTAATAACATTTCTTTGTATGTTAGTACTTCTGGTCCAAAAATATCATGCGATGTATTAAATAATTCCTTTTTATTTAAAGCTTTGTGTAGAAAAGCCAAAACATCTCTAATTGCTAATGGTTGTGTTTTTGTATTTAACCATTTAGGGGCAATCATAGCTGGTAATTTTTCTACAATATCTCTAATAATTTCAAAAGAAGAACTACCAGAACCTACAATTATACCTGCTTTAAAAGTTGTTAAAGCATACGTATCTGAAGCCAATGTGTTTTCTACATTTTTTCTAGATAATAAATGTTTAGAGAGGTTTGTGTCGTTTGTAATTCCGCTTAAATAAATCACTTGCTTTAAGCTAGATTTTTCTGCAAAATTTTTAAAATTAAATGCACATTTCTCTTCTAAAGTATGAAATTCTTTGGCAGAATTAGACATAGAATGAATTAAATAGTAGGCAATATCTATATCTTTAGGAATTAATTCTAAGGTGTGTGCATTTAAAAAATCAGCTTCAATTAACTCAATGTTTTTTTGATTTTTGTAATAATTTTGAGCTCTTTTTTTATCTCTTACAGGGCAAATTATAGTGTGGCCATCGTTAATTAATAACGGAATTAATCTTTTACCAATATAACCCGTTGCACCTGTAACAAGAATTTTCATACGTTTTTTATTTTTTTGGTCTTTGGTAGCTTAATTGCTTTTTAAATTTTGGAATAGCATAACTGTCTAAACCATTAATAGTAGCAACGTTACCTAAAGATAAATTTACCAATCCATCTTCTTGTAAAAGAGTGTCTTTTATATAGAGCTCTTCAATTTGCGCAACAATAAGCATAACGTCATTCGAAGAAACATACACTTCTTCTACAAATTTCATACACATTTGTACCGGAGAATTTTTCACAAAAGGAGCTTTATGGTTTCCTTTAAATTCTTCTTCTAAATCAGTTTTATCAAATTCAGATACATTTTCTGGATATTTTGCAGAGGTATGATGTGCATCTTCTATAATATCTTCATAAATATGGTTAATTGTAAAGTAACCATTTTCTTTTATGTTTTTGTATGTATTTCTAGGCACTGTTGTTGGTCTTAAAATAAAACCCAATGTTGGCGGATTAGAACCCAAATGTGTTACAGAACTAAAAACTGCCACATTGCTAACACCTTCTTTAGAAATAGAACCCAGTAAGTTGGCAGATTTAAAGCCAGAACAACTATTTATTAAATTGATTTTATAAATTTTTTCTAAGGATTGTATGTCTTCAAAATTGAAAAAAGCCATTATAAATTTTTAAAATTGTTTATTTTGATGTTGGTCGCTTTTAAATCATGCATTAAATTATACAAACCAAAAAATGTTCTATTGATATATATAAAATGTTTAGAGCCTCTGTTACCATTCATGTTCTTTAACTCAGTGCTTTTTGCATATTTTTGTCCTAAATCAGAAATTTTACCAAAGAAATTTTCATCAGAGAAGTCGAAATTTTCTTCATGAAAAGGTTGAGTAAATAAACTTAGCATTTCATGAAACATAGCTCTAAAGAAATCTAGTTCTTCTTTAGAATCGTCTTTTCTTAAAATTTCTAATTCGAATAATTTTTCTTCAAAATAAACAGGATTTGAAATGTTTTCCTTTTTTGCCAATTCAAAATATGGAATATAAAAATCATTTGGTATTGTCTTCATACAACCAAAATCAATCACAATTAGTTCGTTTTCTGGAGAGATTAAGAAGTTCCCAGGATGCGGATCTGCATGTACTTTTTTTAACTTATGAATTTGAAACATGTAAAAATCCCATAGGGCTTGTCCAATTTTTGTTGCAGTCTCTGCATCATTTGTAGAAAATTCTGATAAATGTACACCATTCATCCAATCCATAGTAATTATTCTATCCGAAGATAAATCTGCATAATATTCTGGAAAATTAAGATTTGGTATATGTTTACAAGCGGCAACAATTTCTTTACTTTGTGCCACTTCTAAAATGTAATTGGTTTCTTCTACCAATTTGTTTTCTACTTCTTTAAAATATTTATCAGAATCTTTACCTCTAATATTAAACATTTTAATAGCAATTGGTTTTACCAAAGATAAATCTGAAGCAATACTATCTGCAACACCCGGATATTGGATTTTTACAGCTAATTTTTTACCATTTTTTTCTGCTTTATGTACTTGTCCAATACTTGCGGCATTTATAGATACAGCATCAAATTTGTCATAAATCTCACTCGGATTTTTACCAAAATAGCGTTTAAAAGTCTTTGTTACTAAAGCAGGAGAAAGTGGCGGCACAGAAAATTGTGATAAAGAAAACTTCTCTACATAAGCCTGTGGCAGAATACTTTTTTCCATACTAAGCATTTGCGCTACTTTTAGTGCACTTCCTTTTAATTGCTTTAAGCCATCATAAATATCTTCGGCATTGTTTTCGTTTAGTTTTGCTTTAGCTTCATCTTCTGATTTAGTGATTTTATCACCATAATATTTAAGATAATTAACCCCAATCTTAGCACCTGTGGTAACTAATTTAGAAGCTCTTTGAATTTTAGAAGTGGGTATAGAGTCTATTGTTTTCATAGGTATTAATTAAAGTTAATTTTTTCTTTAAGTATAAATTTTCCAAAATCAATAATGCTTTTTAAAGGTTTCACATCAATTAAATCAAACCTTGCATTAATAGATTTTTCAATAAAAATATCCGTCTTTTCAAAAGAAGGAGACGTGTCATCCAGCCAAAATTTCATAGTAACAATTAACTGTAACCAAGAAGATTCTTGTATTGTTTTGTCTTGAATTTTTTCTAACTTTTCTTGTTTTAAATCAATTTTTTCGATACCAATGTTGCTAACGAAAATTTTATAATCTTCGCGTAACTGTTTTAAATAGCTTAAACTTTTTAAATCTTTATTTTCTTTTAACGCATAAACTACATAGCTTCTGTTTGCAGTTAAAATTTCAAAAAAAGTAAAGTAAAAACTTAACAATTTATTTCTAGCGTCATAAGTTGGATAATCTTCACTTTTAGCTAATACTTTTATAGTATGGTTAAAGAATTCACTAAAAATAGATTCCTTAATTGCTTCAAAAGAACCATAAAATTTATAAAAATCTGCTTCCTCAAAATTATTTTCTTTAGCAAAACTAAAAACAGTTTTTGGGTCATGATTGTTTTCTAGTACAAACTCCATGTACCAAGAAATTAAGTTGTCTTTTGTGATGTTTTTCTTACGAGCCATATAGATTAAATTTTATGTAAAGATACAAATGTTTAACAATATTTCAATTTAGTTAAACAATAATATTTTGTTAATACTAATTTTATTTTTTAAGAATTTTTTATTCAAGTGTTTTCCTTTAAAAACATATATTTACAATAGATATTTCTGATGTATAAGATACGAAATTATTAAACTATAAACTATTTAATTATATTATTAAATGAATATAAACAAACATGTAATTGTCTCTCTAACAGCGTTTAATTTGTTTTTTTTGGTAAGCTGTAACTTTAGGAAAGAGCAAGAGAAAACTACCTCAAAAAAATCTACATCATTAAAAAAGACTAAAACTGATGCACCTAACGAAATGGTTTGGGTTGCTTCTAAAACTTTTTTAATGGGCGCAAAACCAGGTGATCAGTTTGCGATGATGAGAGAAAAGCCAGCACATAAAGTTTATGTAGATGGATTTTATATTGATAAAAATGAAGTTACCAACCTTCAGTTTAAAAAATTTGTAGAGGCTACTAATTATATTACAACTGCAGAAAAACCAATTGATTGGGATGAAATAAAAAAAGATTTACCTCCAAATACGCCAAAGCCTGCAGATTCTATTTTACAACCAGGAAGTTTAATTTTTAATAAAAGTGCAGGTAAAATTATTTCGATGAATAACTATCAACAATGGTGGAGTTGGAAAATTGGTGCAAATTGGAAGCATCCAGAAGGACCAGGAAGTTCTATCGAAGGTAAAGACAATTACCCTGTAGTGCATGTAAGTTATAGTGATGCATTAGCATATTGCAAATGGGCAAACAGAAGATTGCCAACAGAAGCAGAGTGGGAAGCTGCAGCTCAAGGTGCAAATAAAGATAATATTTTTGTTTGGGGTAATAATAAAGAGGCTTTAAATAGTAGTGCCAATACTTGGCAAGGAACTTTTCCTACAGAAAATAACTCGGTAGATGGTTTTGAATATATTTCTCCTGTAGGTTCATATCCAGCTAATAATATTGGTCTTTACGATATGGCAGGAAATGTTTGGGAAATGACTTCAGACTTATTTAATGTGAATTATTATAGTACTTTAAATACAAATGAAGTCTTAAATAATCCTAAAGGAGCAGAAAAATCATATTCACCTGCTAATCCTTATCAATTAGAATATGTGATGAAAGGTGGTTCATTTTTATGTCATGAATCTTACTGCGCAAGTTTTAGAATATCGGCAAAAATGGGAATGGAGCCAAGTTCTAGTTCAGATCATATAGGTTTTAGAACAGTAGTTACTAAAGAAATGTTAGAAAAATAAAAAAGCTTAAAAATCGTTAGATTTTTAAGCTTTTTGTCGGGGTGGCAGGATTCGAACCTGCGACCTCCTCGTCCCAAACGAGGCGCGATGACCGGGCTACGCTACACCCCGAAAATGATTTCTCATTTAAGGATTGCAAATATATAATAATATTTAGAAACTAAAACCTTTTTCATTAAAATATTAGTGATTTTTAAAGAATTAAAATTAATTATATTTTCATTATTAAAATTTATAAACATTCGTTCTAATAACTTGTAAAAAGGTATATTTTTACATTACAAAATTCGATACAAATTTATTATGTCAGATACAGTAGAAAAAATAAAATGTTTAATCATAGGTTCAGGTCCTGCGGGTTACACAGCGGCAATTTATGCAGCAAGAGCAGATATGAAACCTGTAATGTATACAGGTATGCAAATGGGCGGGCAATTAACAACAACAACAGAAGTTGATAATTTTCCTGGGTATGCAGATGGTACAGATGGTACTGCAATGATGGAAGATTTAAAAAAGCAAGCAGAACGTTTTGGTACAGAAGTTCGTTTTGGTCTTGTAACTAAAGTAAATCTTAGTGATAAAGTTGGTGGTATACATAAAGTTATTGTTGATGAAACTAAAGAGATTGAAGCAGAAACAATAATTATTTCTACAGGTGCAACAGCAAAGTATTTAGGACTAGAAAGCGAACAACGCTTAATTGGCGGAGGTGTTTCTGCATGTGCAACTTGCGACGGATTCTTTTATAAAGGACAAGATGTGGTTGTTGTTGGAGCAGGGGATACTGCAGCAGAGGAAGCTACTTATTTGGCTAATATTTGTAATAAAGTAACTTTATTAGTGCGTAAAGATTACATGAGAGCATCTAAAGCAATGCAACATAGAGTTAATAAAACTGCAAATATTGAGGTTTTATTTAATACAGAAATCGATGAAGTTTTAGGTGATAATGTAGTTGAAGGAGTTAGAGCAATAAATAATCAAACTGAAGAAACTCATGATATTTCTGTAACTGGTGTCTTTATTGCAATCGGGCACAAACCAAATTCAGATTTATTTAAAGGAGTTTTAGATATGGATGAAACAGGTTATTTAATAACAAAAGGAAAATCTACAAAAACTAATTTACCAGGTGTATTTGCTGCTGGAGATATTCAAGATAAAGAATACAGACAAGCCGTTACTGCTGCAGGTTCTGGTTGTATGGCAGCTTTAGACGCAGAGCGTTATTTAGGTGCTTTAGAATAATATTGATTTATTCCCATAAAAAAAGAGATTACAATTTAAGTAATCTCTTTTTTTTTATGTGAAATACAATGTTATTTAAACTGTTGCAGATGCTTTCATAGATTTTCTGTATGTAAATTTGTTAAAGATATTTCTTCTACCAAAATTATTCATAGATTTAGCATTTACAAATTTTCCAAATAGAACTTTACTAACACCAAAATATTCGTACTTATTACCATCTGTAAATGTTACTTCTAATAACATACTTTTATGATGCCAATCTGCTACTTGAAATTCTGTAATCGTTTTTTTATAAGCCTCTAAGTTAGCAGCTTTAGTCTCTGGAGCAATACTAACCAAGAAGTGATATCCGTCAATAATTTGTGTACTTTTAATCTCAGCTTCTTCTTTATCTGCTTCATCTTGAAATTTATCAGGATGCCACTCTTTAACCAATCCTCTATAAGATTTTTTCAATTCTTTTAAATCTATAGGGCCTTCTACTTTAAAAAGTTTTTTATATTCTTTAATACGTTTCATTGCTTTGTTTTCAAATTGCGTGCAAAAGTATTGATAAAAAAGAGATTAGCTATTTTTAAAATGCTTTATTTTAATAATTTTACGAATACATAAGAAAAAAACACGAAAAATAAGAGGTCGTTAATACCGTAAATAGCATAAAAAATGCCTGCCATTTTATCTTCTTCAAAGATTACTGTTACATTATTAGATAATCTCCATTGAATCCAGATGATGCCATAAATTAATTTTTCAATCGCAAAAACAGCAATTAACCATTTTACTTTGTAATAGTTTTTAGAAACAGAAAGATAAGCTAAACCCCAAACTATAATCATCAATAAACCAAAATTAGACATTACTGCAGTGTCATACTTATTTATTGTTTGGTTTGTAAAAAGTCTAGATAAAATTAAAATTGCAAAAACATTTGTACAACCGGCAATAATAAATCCTTTTTTGATAAAATTATTCATATGTTAAATTTGAATCGAAATTTTCGATAGATTTTATAATTAATTTTACTGCTTCTATGTAAAAATCTTGATTAATGTTTTCGAATGTATCTGTGTCTTTATGATAATCTTTATGATCTTCTACACCAAAATAAATAAAAGGAATTTTTTCTTTATGAAATACTCTGTGGTCCGAAGAATAGGTCCAATTATCTAGATTTTTATCATCTGCATTGTCATGACCAAACAATAAATTAATTGGTGACTCTATGTTTTCTAAACTTTTTAGAAGTTTAGGATAATGATGTATACCTGCTGCATAAAGCTGTAAAGAGTCATTGTGAGCAATCATATCCATATTAATATTTAGTACAATTTTATTTTTCTTTTTATAATTTTTAAGCCAATAATCTGCGCCTAAAGAACCAATTTCCTCGGCATCTACTGCCGCAAAAATTAATGTGTGTTTTGGTTTGGTATTTTTAAAATAATCGGCAATTGCAATTAATGCAGCTGTACCAGAAGCATCATCATCTGCACCATTATAAATTTTACCATTTTTAATGCCTAAATGATCTAAATGACCAGTTATAACTATGGTTTTGTCGATGCTTCCAGTAATTTTACCTATAACATTTCCGCCAAATACAGTTGTATCTTTTATTTTAGAAACATTTGAATCTATATTTTCAATAGGATACATTCTTTGTCTTCTTCTGCCAGAAAAAGTGTACGGAAATTTATGAATATAGTTAGTCGATTCTTCAGTTTCTAAACCAATTTCTTTAAATTTAGTTGCGATATATTTTTGAGCTTTATAATTTCCGGGTTTAGAAAATCCTCTACCTTCTAGATCGTCACTAGATAAATACTTTATTCCGTCTATCAATAATTTCTTGTTTATAGATTTTTCTTTTTCAGATTTATTACAACTTAGTGTTATTACTGATAAGACAATTACTAGAAGGTTGTTTATTTTCATTATTTTTAAGTTTAATTATTAGAGTTTACAAACCTAAAGCTTTTCTTTCTTCAGTATTTCCTTTTTTGTTTTTACGCCAATAAGGTGAAAGAATTGTTTTAATTTTTGTTGCTGTAGTTGTGTGTTTTGTGTTATTTATAGTTAAAAATTCTTCCCAAGATTCTATGGTGTAAGGAAATTCTTTAGTCAATTTAATGGTAAGTTTTCTTTTTAAAGTTGGATAAAAAATAGAAAAATATAGAAATCCTTTAATTTCCTTTAATGAAGTTTCTGCATCATATGCCATAATTCGTTTGTGATTTAATGCTAAATATTCGAAAGACGGAATAATCTTCATACGACCAATCGTAATATTTTTTGGGTTTAATCTTAATTGATTCCATAATTCATTTTCTAATATATCTTTTTTTAATCCTATTTTTCTATCAGTATTATTTTCAAAATAAGAGTGAAAATCAATTTCAAATTTTTCTCGATTATTTAATTGTGCAAATGTATTACCACACCATTCTTGTGATGAAAAAGAAATTTTTATTGTCTTTTTATCGCTATTAATAGGAGAGAATGTACTTGTCATTAAGGAATAAGGGTATATGCCAGTGACAAATTTTTTTGTGCTATTTAACTTTAATACAGGTATTGTAGATTTACTCTTAACATCGGCTTTTACTTGTTTTTCTGGTAGAAAATCTTCAGTAACATAAATATTTACCGCAGTTCCTTCATAAACCTCGCCATAACGAGATTGTTTTAATTTATAGGACGTTATTTCTGCTTTACCTTGATACCAATAATCTTTAAAATTTTTTTTTTGATTTTGGGCTTTAATTTTATTCTTTTCCGAAGTGCAAAAAATAAAAAGAATGCTAGTTATTATAGAGACAGAGATTTTCATAACAAGTTTCATCAGTAATAATTTACCAACTAAGTTACAATTATTACTCGTATAAAAAAAGACCATCCTTTAACAGATGGTCTCTCAAACAAACAACTAAATTCAAAAACCTTGGATAAGTTTAAGAAAATTTTATAAATATTTTAGAAGCAGTATTTATTTTCTGCTTTCACTTTTTCTGCGATTTCGTTACGTAAATCTACAATATCTGGGTAGTTTGTATATTTAGTAAAACGCTTTAATCCCATTAACATCATACGCTGTTCATCACCTTCAGCAAAAGAAATAATACTTTCTTTACCTTTTTCTTCGATAATGTCTACTGCGTGATATAAATATAATTTAGACATTGCAATTTGTACAGCTTGAGACTCTTCTCCAAAACGTTTTGCGTTTTTCTCTGTTCTTAAAATTGCAGATTCTGCCATATAAATTTCAATTAATATGTCTGAAGCAGCGATTAATAACTGTTGATGAGACTCGATTTCTTGCCCATATTTTTGAAGTGCTGCACCAGCAACCATTAAAAATGTTTTCTTTAACTTGGCAATCATGTGTTTTTCTTCTGAAAATAACTCAGAATAATCTGGAGTTTCAAAAGAAGGAATTCCCATTAAACTATTAGCTACTTCTGTTGCAGGTCCTAACAAGTCTACATGACCTTTCATTGCTTTTTTAATAAGCATTCCAACAGAAAGCATTCTGTTAATTTCGTTTGTACCTTCGTAAATTCTAGCAATTCTAGCATCTCTCCAAGCAGATTCCATAGGAGTTTCCTCAGAGAACCCCATTCCACCAAAAATTTGAATACCTTCATCTGCGCAACTTTGTACGTCTTCTGATACGGCAACTTTTAAGATTGAACATTCTATTGCATATTCTTCTACACCTTTAAGTTCTGCTTCTTGGTGTGTATTACCCGCAGCAACTCTTAAAGCGATTCTATCTTCGATGTCTTTCGCAGCTCTATAAGAAGCAGATTCGCCAACATATGCATTTGTAGACATTTCTGCTAATTTTACCTTAATTGCACCAAAATCTGCAATAGGAGTTTTAAATTGCTTACGCTCTGTAGCGTATTGTGTTGCATATGTAATAACTCTTCTTTGAGAATCTAAACATGCTGCAGCTAATTTAATACGACCAACATTTAAAGCATTCATGGCAATTTTAAAACCTTCACCACGACCTGCTAACATATTTTCTACAGGTACTACTGTATCGTTAAAAAATACTTGACGAGTTGAACTTGCACGAATACCCAATTTGTGTTCTTCTTCACCTAAAGTAATTCCGTTTGCATTTTCTGGATCATATTCTACAATAAAGCCAGTAATGTTTTTATCATTTTCTATACGAGCAAAAACAATCATTAAACTACAAAAACCTGCGTTTGAAATCCACATTTTTTGCCCGTTAATCTTGTAAGACTTTCCGTCTTCAGAAAGTTCTGCTGTTGTTTTTCCAGAGTTTGCATCAGAACCAGCACCAGGTTCCGTTAAACAATAAGCCCCAAACCATTCTCCGGTAGCTAATTTAGGAACATATTTTTCTTTCTGTTCTTGTGTACCATATAAAGTAATTGGCATTGTACCAATACCTGTGTGTGCACCAAAAGCTGTACTAAAAGATCCAGTTCCAGAAGATATGTAATCACAAGTTAACATTGTAGATACAAATCCCATACCCAAACCACCAAATTCTTCGGGTACTGCAACACCTAAAAATCCTAATTCACCAGCTTTACGCATAACTTCTTCTGTTAATGCATAATCTTTAGCTTCGAAACGAGCTTTATGAGGAATAATTTCTCTATCATTAAATTCCATCACAGCTTCCTTCATCATTTGTTGCTCCTCTGTAAAGTCTTCTGGAGTAAATACGTTTTCGCAGTTAGTTTCTTTTACTAAAAACTGTCCGCCTCTTAATAATTCTGACATTTTCTTGTTTGTTTAATTTGTTATTAACTAAGGAATTCGAATACACCAGCAGCACCTTGCCCTGTTCCAACACACATGGTCACCATTCCGTATTTATTTTTCATATCTCTTTTACGCATTTCATCGAATAATTGTACCGATAATTTTGCGCCTGTACAACCTAAAGGATGACCTAAAGCGATTGCACCACCATTTACATTAACAATATCTGGGTTTAAATTTAGCTCTCGCATTACTGCTAAAGATTGCGAGGCGAAAGCTTCGTTTAATTCGATTAATTCGATATCATTTTGCTGTAAACCAGCTTGTTTTAATACCTTCGGTATTGCAGCTACAGGACCAATTCCCATTATTCTAGGTTCTACACCTGCAGCAGCATAATTTACTACTCTTGCAATTGGTTCTAAGTTTAATTCTTTAACCATTTCTTCGCTCATTACCATAGCAAATGCTGCACCATCACTCATTTGAGATGAATTACCAGCGGTAACACTTCCTCCAGCAGCAAAAACTGGTCTTAATTTATTTAGTACTGCAGTAGAAGTTCCTTTTCTTGGTCCTTCATCTTTATTTACAGTATATTTTCTAGTTGCTTTTTTACCGTTTGCATCTAAATAAGTTTCTTCAACTTCTATAGGTACAATTTGATCTTGAAAACGATTTTCTGCTTGAGCTCTTAACGCTTTCATATGAGAATTATAAGCAAATTCATCTTGATCTTCTCTCGATACTTTAAATTGATTTGCAACTGCTTCTGCAGTATTTCCCATTCCCCAATAATAATCGGCATGACCATCTTTAATAGTATCGTAATTTAATTCTGGCTTAAATCCAGTCATTGGTACAGAACTCATGCTTTCCGCTCCACCAGCAATTATACAATCTGCCATACCAGCTTGAATTTTTGCAGCTGCCATTGCAATTGTTTCTAATCCTGAAGAACAAAAACGATTTACTGTAACTCCTGGTACATCAACAGAGTTTAATCCTATTAAAGAGATAAAACGAGCCATGTTTAATCCTTGCGAACCTTCTGGCATTGCGTTACCAACAATTACATCATCTATACGTTTTACGTCTAAATTTGGTAATTCTTTCATCATGTGTTGGATTGTTTCTGCACCCAACTCGTCTGCACGTTTAAAGCGAAAAACACCTTTTGGAGCCTTTGCAACTGCAGTTCTATATGCTTTTACTATATATGCTGTTTTCATAAAATTTTAGTTTCTTAAAGGTTTACCAGTTTTTAACATTGCTTGAATTCTTTCTAACGTTTTACGTTCTGTACATAACGATAAAAATGCTTCACGCTCTAAGTCTAATAAATACTGCTCTGTAACCAATGTTGGTTCAGATAAATCTCCACCTGCCATAACATAAGCTAACTTATTGGCTATTTTCATATCGTGTTGTGAAATGTAATTAGAATGTTCCATAGAATCAGTTCCTACTAAAAACATACCTAATGCTTGTTTACCTAACACTTTTACATCTTTTCTTGTTGCTGGTTGTGTATAACCGCTTTCTGCCATTAATTTAGCATGAGCTTTAGCAGTCGCAATTTGTCTGTCTTTATTAACAACAACTACATCTTTTCCTTTTTGAAGTAAGCCTAAATCGAAAGCTTCGTGTGCAGAAGTAGATACTTTAGCCATACCAATTGTTAAGAAATTTTCTTGTAAAACATTTAATTCTACATCTCCTTTACTAAATGAATCTGAAGCTCTTAAAGCCATTTCTTTAGAACCACCACCACCAGGAATAACACCAACACCAAACTCTACTAGCCCCATATAAGTTTCTGCGGCTGCAACAACTTTATCTGCATGTAAAGATATTTCACAACCACCACCTAAAGCCATACCATGAGGCGCAGAAATAGTTGGTATTGATGAGTAACGCATGCGCATCATTGTATCTTGAAAATATTTGATAGCATAATTTAATTCATCATATTCTTGCTCTACAGCCATCATAAAAATCATACCAATATTTGCACCAACAGAGAAATTTGCCGCTTGATTACCAACAACTAAACCTTGAAAATCTTTTTCAGCTAAGTCGATACCTTTATTAATTCCTGCTAAAACATCTCCACCAATGGTGTTCATTTTAGATTGAAATTCTATATTTAAAATTCCGTCTCCTATATCTTCGATAACTACACCAGAATTTTTAAATACTTGATTTGATTTTCTGATGTTATCTAAAATAATAAATGATTCTTGACCAGGTTTTTTTGTTTGAGCTTTAGAAGCAACATCATAAAAATAAGTTGCGCCATCTTTAACAGAATAAAAAGATTTAGAACCAGCAGCTAACATTTCTGTTACCCATGCAGCAGGTTCATATCCTTCAGCTTTCATTAATTCGATACCTTTTTCTACACCAACAGCATCCCAAATTTCAAAAGGTCCGTTTTCCCAACCAAAACCAGCTTTCATTGCATCGTCAATTTTATACAATTCATCAGAAATTTCTGGAATTCTATTTTGAACGTATGCAAACATTGCTGAAAAGTTTTTTCTGTAAAACTCACCAGCTTTATCTTTACCACCAACTAATACTTTAAATCTGTCGATTGGTTTATCTATTGTTTTAGTTAATTCTAACGTTGCAAATTTTGCTCTTTTTTTAGAACGATACTCCATCGTATCTAAATCTAACGTTAAAATTTCTTTTTTACCATCTACAACAGCTTTTTTGTAGAAACCTTGTCCGGTTTTGCTACCCAACCACTTGTTTTCCATCATTGTATTGATGAAACCAGGAAGTTTAAAAAGCTCATGAGCTTCGTCATTAGGACAGTTTTCGTAAATACCATTAGCAACATGAACTAAAGTATCTAAACCAACAACATCTACAGTTCTAAAAGTAGCCGATTTAGGCCTACCTATTACCGGACCTGTTAATTTATCTACTTCTTCTACTGTTAAACCTAATTCTTTAACTTGATGAAATAAAGATTGGATTCCGAAAATACCAATTCTATTTCCAATAAAAGCTGGCGTATCTTTGGCTAAAACAGATGTTTTACCTAAAAACTTCTCGCCATACATCATTAAAAAGTCTGTAACTTCTTGTTTACAATCTGGTCCAGGAACAACTTCAAAAAGTTTTAAATATCTTGGCGGATTAAAAAAGTGTGTTACAGCAAAATGCTTTTGAAAATCTTCACTTCTTCCTTCATTCATAAACTTGATAGGAATACCAGAAGTATTAGAAGAAATTATTGTACCCGGAGTTCTGTATTTTTCTAATTTTTCGAAAACTATCTTTTTTATGTCTAGTCTTTCTACAACAACTTCCATAATCCAATCTACGTCTGCAACCTTTGCAATGTCATCTTCTAAATTACCAGTAGTAATTCTTTTTGCAAATTTTTGATTGTATATTGGAGAAGGTTTCGATTTTAAAGATGCTGTTAGTGCATCATTAACCAATCGGTTTCTAACAACTTTGTCTTCTAACGTTAGTCCTTTTGCTTTTTCTTTATCGGTTAGTTCTCTTGGAACTATGTCCAATAAAAGAACTTCTACACCAATATTTGCAAAATGACAAGCGATACCGCTTCCCATAATTCCGGAACCAATAATTGCTACTTTTTTAATTCTTCTAGTCATTTGTTTGATTTTTATACTGCTTTATTGTTGATTTCTTTATAAATTTCTTTATCTGCTATTAATTTGTTTATAGTAGAAGTAACTTTAAAAAAACCTTCTAAATCATTTGCAGTAACATTATTTATTACTGTTTCATTAAATTGAATAACATGGCCTTTAGAAATTTTACGCATTTCTTTACCGTATTCTGTTAATTTAACAATTACACTTCTACCATCGTCAGGATTTTTTTCTCTACAAATAGCCCCTTTATCTTCCATGTTTTTTAATATTCTAGAAAGACTTGTAGGTTCCATACCCATTAACGGTCCTAACGCTGTAGATGGCGTTCCGTTTTGTTTATCAATATTTAACAAAACAAAAGCTGTAGCCATTGTGCTATTATGTGTTAACGCTTGTTCGTTATACAATTTTGCAACGGCTTGCCATGTTGCTCTTAATTGATGATCTATTGATTTATTTTTATTCATTGGTTCAAATATAATAAAATTTATTATGCGTGCATAGTAAATTTTAAAAAAGTTATGCATGCATAGTAAATTTAACATAAAATTAAACTGTAACGTTTTTAGTTGATGCTATACTAATAGTTATAAAATATGTAATTTTGTTAGGGTTTTTACCTAATTTGAAAATCTACTATAATCAATGAAGAATTTATTAGAAATTAATAATGTAGTTAAAAGATACGGAGATTATACTGCGTTAAATAATGTTTCACTTGCAATTCCTAAAGGAAGTGTATATGGTTTATTAGGGCCAAACGGCGCAGGTAAAACTTCTTTAATTAGAATTATAAACCAAATAACAATGGCAGATAGTGGTTCTGTTATATTAGACGGAGAAAAATTAGCACCACATCATACAGCCCAAATTGGTTATTTGCCAGAAGAACGTGGTTTGTATAAGTCTATGAAGGTTGGTGAGCAAGCTTTGTATTTGGCACAATTAAAAGGATTAAGTAAATCAGAAGCAAAAAAAAGATTAAAGTATTGGTTCGAAAAGTTTGATATTTCTGCTTGGTGGAATAAAAAAATTGAAGAACTTTCTAAAGGAATGGCGCAAAAAGTACAATTTATTGTTACTGTAATGCACAATCCTAAATTATTAATTTTTGATGAACCCTTTTCTGGTTTCGATCCTATCAATGCGCAATTAATAGCCAAAGAAATTTTACAGTTAAGAGATGAAGGTGCAACAATAATTTTTTCTACTCACAGAATGGAGTCGGTAGAAGAAATGTGCGATGAAATTGCTCTGATAGACAAATCAAATAAAATATTAGACGGTAAGTTAGACGATATTAAACGCCAGTTTAGAACAAATACCTTTCAAGTGGGTTTAAACACCCAAAACCCTTTAGAAGTAGAGCGTATTTTAAAAGAGAGTTTTAAAGTGTATCCATCAGATTTTAAATTATTGAATGATAGCTTAACGTTAAATGTAAAAATTCCAACAGGTAAAACGGCAAATGAATTGTTATCCTTTTTAACAAATAGAGGTGAAGTTCAACATTTTGTAGAGCTTATACCAAGTGCAAACGATATTTTTATTCAAGCAATAAACAAAAATAATTAAGAAGATGAGCAAGTTAAGGTTAATCATACAAAGAGAGTTTATTGCAAAAGTTCGCAATAAATCATTTATAATTATGACTTTTTTGAGTCCGCTAATTATGGTAGGTATGGGAGCATTAGTATTTTTTCTGATGCAAAAAAATGATGAAAAAATTAAAAAGATAGTTTATGTGGATAATTCTGAGTTATTTTCTAAAGCAGATTTTAAAGACACAAAAACAATTCACTATTTAGATTACACAGAGCTTGGGGTTGAAGAAACAAAAAAGAAGGTAGAAGAAGGTGATTTTTACGGAGCTTTATTAATTCCGAAACAAGATAGTTTAGAAATTTTAGCAAAATCAATAGAATTCTATTCTAAAGAATCTCCAGGAATGTCTGTGATGAATTCTCTAGAAAATAAAATTGAACAAAAAATTAGAAATATAAAACTAACAGATTTTGGTATCGATTTAGATAAAATTAAGGCATCTAAAATTAATACTGATATTAAAATGTTTAATTTTTCTGGTGAGCAATCATCAAAATTAATAAACGGGTTAAAAATTGGTGTTGGTGCAATTGCGGGTTATTTGTTAATGATGTTTGTAATGATTTATGGTACTTCTGTGATGAGAAGTGTTATCGAAGAAAAAACTAGTAGAATTATAGAAATAATTGTGTCGTCGGTAAAACCGTTTCAATTAATGCTTGGTAAAATCCTTGGTAATGCATCAGCAGGGTTATTACAATTTTTTATTTGGGGAGTTTTATTATTTGTAATTCTTACGGTTGTTTCTTCGATATTTGGTGTTGATGTGGTAGAAATGCAATCTGCAAGAGTGCCGGCAGAACAAATGGATGCTGTTAAGCAAGCAACGGAAGGCGATAAAGGTCAAATGGTTGTTCAAGAAATATTAAAACTACCAATCTTAAAGTTATTTGTGTTGTTTATCTTTTATTTTTTAGGAGGTTTTATGCTGTATAGTTCTTTGTTTGCAGCAGTTGGTGCAGCAGTAGATAATGAAACAGACACGCAACAATTTATGTTGCCGATAATGTTGCCATTAATTCTAGGTGTTTATGTTGGGTTTGCAACTGTAATGAATGATCCGCATGGTTCTATTGCAGTGTTATTTTCTCATATTCCATTTACAGCACCTATAGTTATGTTAATGCGAGTTCCTTTTGGCGTTTCATGGTACGAATTGTTAATTTCTATGGCATTATTATTAGTTACATTTGTATTTATGGTTTGGTTAGCAGCTAAAATTTATAGAGTTGGTATTTTAATGTATGGTAAAAAACCAACTTATAAAGATTTGTATAAATGGTTAAAATATAAAGGATAAATGCAAGACGGTTTAGATAAGGTTAAAGATGCTATTTTAGATGAAACAACATCTATATTAGATTATACTTTTAAGTTTAGTGATGAAATTAGCATTACTGTTAAAGGGCTAATATTTGTTGCTGTAGCTTTACTTTTAACAGCTTTTATATTAAAGTTAGTAAGAAGGTTTATAACTAGAAAAATGCCAGAGAATGATAAAGTTAAATTTGTAAGCGTTTTTAGTTATATAAGATGGTTGGTGTTTTTGGTAATCTTTTTAATTGCTATGGATGCTTCTGGTGTTAATGTTACCGCTGTTTTTGCCGCTTCTGCAGTACTTTTAATTGGTGTTGGTTTGGCATTGCAAACATTGTTTCAAGACATTATTTCTGGTATTTTTATTTTAGTAGATAAATCTGTGCATGTTGGTGATATTATTGAATTAGAAGGTAAAGTAGGTAGAGTTTTAGATATTCGTTTAAGAACAACTAGGGCAGTTACTATAGACAATAAAGTGTTGGTAATTCCTAATCATTTATATCTAACTAATATTCTTTTTAACTGGACAGAAAACGGAACAGAAACAAGAGAATCTGTAGCTGTTGGTGTTGCCTACGGTAGCGATGTAGAATTGGTGAAAAAGGTTTTATTAGAAACTGCAAAAAAGAACGAAAAAATATTAAAAATACCAGAACCAAAAGTGCTATTTACAGATTTTGCAGACAGTTCTTTAAATTTTAAACTTGTGTTTTCTTTAAATAATAGTTTCGAAACTAGGTTTGTTCAAAGCGATTTAAGATTTGGTATCGATAAAGCTTTTAGAGAACACAATATTTCTATCCCTTTTCCGCAAAGAGATGTACATTTATTCCAAAATCAATAAAAAGAATTAGACGTTTAAACATAGTTTTGAATTAAATTTATTTAAATTACGTTTCAAATAAAAATTTATGAGCAAGATATTAATTATCGAAGATGAAGCAGCAATTAGAAGGGTTTTAAAGAAAATTATTTCTGAAGAAAACGAAGCCTACAATGTAGAGGAAGCTGAGGACGGATTGTTAGGTATAGAAATGATAAAAAATAATGATTATGATTTGGTTTTATGTGATATTAAAATGCCAAAAATGGATGGTGTTGAGGTATTAGAAAAAGCCAAAAAAATAAAACCAGAAGTACCAATTGTAATGATTTCTGGTCACGGAGACCTTGATACGGCTGTAAATACAATGCGTTTAGGCGCTTTCGATTATATTTCTAAGCCGCCAGATTTAAATAGATTATTAAACACAGTTAGAAATGCTTTAGATAAAAAAGTTTTAATTGTAGAGAATAAAAGGCTGAAGAAAAAAGTTAGCAAAAACTATGAAATGATTGGTGAAAGTGATGCTATTTCTCATATTAAAGAAATTATTGAAAAAGTAGCAGCAACAGATGCAAGAGTTTTAATTACTGGACCAAACGGAACAGGAAAAGAGTTGGTAGCGCATTGGTTGCATGAAAAATCAGATAGAGTTAAAGCACCTATGATAGAGGTAAATTGTGCTGCAATTCCTTCAGAATTAATAGAAAGTGAACTATTTGGTCATGTAAAAGGATCTTTTACCGGTGCAAATAAAGATAGAGCTGGTAAGTTTGAGGCAGCAAATGGTGGTACTATTTTCTTAGATGAAATAGGAGATATGAGTTTGTCTGCGCAAGCAAAAGTCTTAAGAGCTTTGCAAGAAAATAAAATTCAAAGAGTTGGTTCTGATAAAGACATTAAAGTAAACGTTAGAATTGTAGCAGCAACCAATAAAAATTTGAAAAAAGAAATTGCCGAAGGAAGGTTTAGAGAAGATTTATATCATAGATTGGCAGTAATTTTAATTAAAGTTCCTGCTTTAAACGATAGAAGGGAAGATATACCTTTATTGGTAGAATTTTTTGCTGATAAAATTTCTAAAGAACAAGGTTCTCCAAAAAAAGAATTTTCTAATGATGCCATCGCACTTCTACAAGAATATGATTGGACAGGAAATATTAGAGAACTTAGGAATGTAGTAGAAAGGTTGTTGATTTTAGGAGAAAAAGAAGTCTCTGCAAACGATATTAAGTTGTTTGCAAATAAGTAGTTTTTTTGTTTTCCAATAATGTAATTATGGTATCAAAATTTTGAAGTTTGGCATGATCTAATGCAGTTTTACCTTCTAAATCTTTTAGGTTAAAATCTGCATTTTTGTTAAGTAAAAACGCAACCATTTTTTCTTGATTGTAAATTGTTGCAAAAATTAAAGCAGAATAACCTTGGTTGTTTTGTATGTTAATATTTGCATTATTTTTAAGTAGTAATTCTGCAATTTCTAAGTTGCCTTTAAATGCTACCCCTAACAAAGCCGTGTTTCCTTTTGCATCTTGATGATTTACATTTGCGTTGTGTCTAATTAAAGTTTCTGCAATTTCTTTTTTATCAAAATAAGTAGCAAAAACTAAAGGACTAAAACCTCTTTTATCTTTTGCATTCGCTAGATTAGGAAATTTCTTTAATAAGGTTTCAATCATATTGATATTTACAGATTGAATTGCGTTAAAAAAAGTGTTTAAAATATTCATAATTTAAAAGTTTAAAAGAAAGGATAGGTTTTAATAAACCTATCCTTTTTAGATTTATAGAGATTATTTTACATCAAACCTGTCTAGATTCATCACTTTAGTCCAAGCAGCAATAAAATCTTTTACAAAACGATCTTGACCGTCATTTGCACCATAAACTTCAGCAATTGCTCTCAGTTCTGTATTTGATCCAAAAATTAAATCTGCTCTTGTGCCTTTATATTTTACTTCTCCAGTATTTCGATTGCTTCCTTCAAAATATCTATCGTCTTCAGAAGTTGCTTTCCAAGTGTAGGTGAAATCTAAAATATTTTTAAAGAAGTCGTTTGTTAGAGTACCAACATTGTCAGTAAAAACACCGTAATCAGAACCGTCATAATTAGCTCCTAAAACTCTTAACCCGCCTACTAAGACAGTTAATTCTGGTACAGAAAGTGTTAATAAATTAGCTTTATCAATCAACAGGTCTTCTGCAGCTATTGCTAAATCTTTTTTAATGTAGTTTCTAAAACCATCAGCTAAAGGTTCTAAATAACCAAATTGTTCTACATCAGTTTGTTCTTGGGTAGCATCGCCTCTTCCTTGAGTAAAACTTACAATTTCATTATAACCTGCGTTTTTTAAAGCTTTTTCCAATCCTACATTTCCTCCTAAAACAATTAAATCAGCTAAAGAAACTTCGCCTTCAAATTTGTTTTTTACATCTTTTAGGGTTTCTAGAACTTTGGCCAATTCTTTTGGGTTGTTAACTTCCCAACTACGTTGTGGTTCTAAAGCAATTCTAGCTCCGTTAGCACCACCTCTATTGTCTGAACCTCTAAATGTAGATGCAGAAGCCCAAGCTGTTGTTATCAATTGAGATATTGTTAATCCGCTATCAATAATCATAACTTTTAAATTTGCAATATCAGCATCACTTAATGTATAATTTACTGTAGGAATTGGATCTTGCCATAACAATTCTTCTTGAGGAACTTCTGGACCTAAATAACGAGAAGTAGGGCCTAAATCACGATGAGTTAGTTTGTACCAAGCACGAGCAAATGCATCTTCGAACGCCTTGTGGTCTGCATGGAATTTTTTTGAAATTTCTAAATATTTTGGATCTACTTTTAATGCAATATCAGCAGTAGTCATCATTAAATCTTGCCTTCCATTGGCGTCACCAGCTTTGGGTGCCATTTTAGCATTTGACGCTGCGGTTGGTTTCCATTGATGTGCACCGGCAGGACTTTTTGTTAATTCCCATTCGTAGTTTAATAACACATCGAAATAATCTGCATCCCAGCGAGTAGGGTTTGGAGTCCAAGCACCTTCAATACCACTTGTAATTGTATCATCTAAAACACCGGTGCCAAAACTGTTTTTCCAACCAGTACTCATTTCTTCTATTGAAGCACCATGTGGTTCTTTACCAACATATTTATTAGGATCTGCAGCACCATGAGCTTTTCCAAAAGTATGTCCACCTGCAACTAAAGCAACGGTTTCTTCATCATCCATAGCCATTCTACCAAAAGTTTCTCTAACATTTTGAGCAGAACCCATCGGGTCTGGATTTCCGTTTGGTCCTTCCGGATTTACATAAATCCACCCCATCATTACAGCAGCTAAAGGATCTTCTAAGTCACCATCTTCATATCTTTTATCATTTGCACCCCATTCGGTTTCACTTCCCCAATAAATATCTTGCTCAGGTTCCCAAACGTCTTCACGTCCACCGGCAAAACCAAAAGTTGGAAACCCCATTGATTCTAAAGCACAGTTTCCTGCCAATATCATTAAATCTGCCCAAGATATTTTGTTCCCATATTTTTGTTTTATGGGCCAAAGTAATAGTCTAGCTTTGTCTAAATTTCCATTATCTGGCCAACTATTTATAGGTGCAAAACGTTGATTTCCTGCACCTGCACCTCCACGTCCATCGCCAACTCTGTATGTACCGGCACTGTGCCATGCCATACGTATCATCAATCCTCCATAATGGCCATAATCTGCTGGCCACCAGTCTTGAGAATCTGTCATAAATTCCTTTAAATCTTTTTTAAGAGCATCATAGTCTAAACTCTTAAATGCTTCTGCATAATCAAAATCATCACCCATTGGGTTCGATTTTGTAGCGTTTTGGCGTAAAATATTTAATTTTAATTCGTTTGGCCACCAATCTCTGTTTTTTACACCTTGTCCGGATGTTTGTTTGGTTGTTCCACTTAAAAAAGGACATTTAGATACGTCATCATTTAAATCAAAATTCTTTCCGTTTGGTTGACTATTTGCGTGAGGATTGTTTTTCATTTTTTATAATATTTAATTTGACAATGCAAACCTACAGGTTTTTTATTAATAATTATTATCTATAGTTTTTATTTTAAAATAATTAAAAACTATTAAAAATGTTTTCTCTTTAAATTTACAAATTTTTTATAAAAAATTACGGAATAATTTTAATCTATTTTTGTTAATATTTTTAATAAATTTAATTTATAGTATAATAAAAACTTAACATTAAATTTATTACATATAATCTATGCTCATTTATATCTTTGTAGTCTCAAATAACGAATTAATAATTACTTAAAATTTATAAAAAATGGCAACAGCAGTTGGTAAAAAATTTCCAGATTTAAATGTAGACGCAATGAATGAAATGGGAGATACATTTAAGCTAAATGTATTAGAAGAAGCGGTTAATAACAAAAAGAAAGTTTTGTTATTCTGGTACCCTAAAGATTTTACATTTGTTTGTCCTACAGAATTACATGCTTTTCAAGCTGCTTTAGCAGAGTTTGAAAAAAGAAATACAGTTGTTATTGGTGCTTCTTGTGATACGCCAGAGGTACACTTTGCTTGGTTAAGTACTTCTAAAGATAACGGAGGAATAGAAGGAGTAACATACCCAATTTTAGCAGACAGCAACAGAAACTTATCTTCTATTTTAGGTATTTTAGATATTACTAATGAAACTTTTGACGAAGCGACTCAAACAATACAAGTAGAAGGAGATAACGTTACTTATAGAGCTACTTATTTAATTGATGAAGAAGGTACAGTTTTTCATGAAGGAATAAACCATATGCCAGTTGGTAGAAATGTAAATGAATTTTTACGTTTAATTGATGCTTACGCTCACGTTCAGAAAAACGGAGAAGTTTGTCCAGCAAACTGGGAAGAAGGTAAAGACGCAATGTCACCTAATGCAAAAGGAACTGCAGAATATTTAGCTTCTCACTAATAAATTATTGATAATATTGGTGTTTAGAAATTTACTAAACACCAATATTTAAAAAACTACAACTATGTTACAAGAATTAACAGAAGATAATTTACAAGAAATTGTAAGTAATAATGATAAAGTAATTGTACAATATTCTGCTACTTGGTGTGGTAACTGTAGAATAATGAAGCCAAAGTTTAAAAAATTGGCTTTAGAAAATGAAAATATTGCTTTTGTTATTGCAGATGCAGAAAAATTTCCAGAAAGTAGAAAATTAGCAGATGTTAGTAATTTACCAACTTTTGCAACTTTTGAAAGCGGAAGTTTTAAAAATCAAGCACAAACAAATAAGTTTGATGTTTTAAAAGACTTAGCAAGCGAAATTATTTAATTATGAAGTTACCAGTAATTAAACACCTAACAAATTTTATCGAAGAAAACGATCAAGATTATGTTTTAGAAACCATAGAAACTCTAGAAGCTTTAACAGAAGTTCCTTCTTTAAAAGATGAAGAATTAGATGTAATTGGTGAATTGATTTCTAATATGTACGGAGCAATTGAAGTTGATAAAATGGTAAAAGAGGGTGCTCCTAAAAAAGAGGCCTTAAATACTTTTATGAAACGAGTATTAGGCTCAATAGATAAATAATCTATTTATAAAAATTAGACCTTAAGTAGAAGCTTGAGGTTTTTTTATGCCTTAAATTTAGAATTTATAAATGTAGCCATTTCGTTAGCCCATATTTTGTAAGTTAATTCTGACGGATGAACACCATCACTAAAATAAATACTCGAGTTTTCATGAGATAAATTATTTCTTTCGCTCCAGTTTTTTAGCGTGATAATTTCATCATAATAAAAAACATTTTTTTTAGATTGAAGTTTATTTTTAAGTTCCGAACCAAAGATTTCAACTAAATTTCCGATTACAAATTTTATTGTTTTAGTAAATGCCGGAAACTCTTTAATAGGTGGCATGTTTGTAAAATAAATAGGTGCTTCAGGAAATTTGTCTTGAATAGATACAATTAAATTTTCGATATCTCTCAACCATTTTTTTGGAGAATTTAAAGTAAAAGCATCGTTTCCTCCCATTCCAATTACAATTAAATCAATTTTAGTTTCTTTAATTTTAGGTATTATTTTCGTAGTAACTTTTGCTACGGTATATCCGCTTCTTGCATAAACACGCCAATGTATGTTTTTTTGTAATTTAGTAGAAAGCTTTTTTGCTAAAGCACCAGTAAAACCGTTTTTATGGTAATCTACACCAACGCCTGCAATTGTACTTTCTCCAATGGTAAGAATGTGTAAATCCGAAGAAAAATTATTATTTACAAAACCTGTAGTTTCTTTAGCTTCTGGCAATGTTGGTACATTTTTTCTAATATTTTTTCCTTGAAAGTATAACAAAGGTAAAAGGGGTAAAGAGGTAAATATGCCTAAATTGTATTTTAAACTATGCTTCATTATTTTTGGCTTCGTTGGCTTTTTTAATAATTGCTTTTAAACGTTCTTTATGTAACTGTTTTTCTAACTTTACTTTGTTAATTTTTCTATTCATTAACTTAGTATGTTTTGCTTTATTAGCCGTGTTTTTTTCTTTTCCTTTTTTGGGCATTTTTCTATGTCAATAAAAAGTTACAAATAAAATAAAGGTTCTATTTTCTCTTTAAATTCTATTATCTTCGTTTTTTACAAAAATAACAAAATAAAATGGTAAGAGGTATAAAAGACTATTTGGTTATAGGTTTAAAAGGAATGGCGATGGGCGCTGCTGATGTTGTGCCTGGTGTTTCTGGAGGAACAATTGCATTTATTTCTGGTATTTACGAAGAGCTTCTAGGTTCTATTGCTAATGTGAATTTCGGCTTGTTAAAAACTTTAAAGTCAGACGGAATTAAAGCTGCTTGGAAACAAGTAAACGGCTCTTTTTTATTGGCTCTTTTTATCGGAATTTTTATAAGTATAATTTCTTTAGCCAAAACGATTAAGTGGTTGTTAGAAAATGAGCCAGTTTTATTATGGTCTTTTTTCTTCGGATTAGTTTTAGCAAGTATTATTTACATTGGTAAACAAATTACAAAATGGAATTTTATTACTTATGCAATTTTAATAGTAGGTGCTTTTGTAGCATATTTTATCACAACACTTAATCCGTTAGTTACAGAAAGTTCTTCTTTATTATTTATGTTTTTAGCAGGCGCAATTGCAATTTGTGCTATGATTTTGCCAGGTGTTTCAGGAGCATTTATTTTAGTTCTATTAGGTGCGTATAAACCAATATTATCTGCTGTAAATGATAGAGATATCAAAACAATAGCAGCGGTTGGTTTGGGGGCAATTGTAGGTTTGTTATCTTTTTCTAAGATTTTAAAATGGATGTTTGCAAATTATAAAAATTATACTCTAGCAGTCTTAACAGGTTTTATAATTGGTTCTTTAAACAAAATTTGGCCTTGGAAAGAAACAATTACTACACGTATAAATTCTCACGGAATCGAGGTGCCGTTAAAACAAGTTAGTATTTCTCCGAATTCTTTTGATGGTGATCCGAAGTTATTAATGGCAGTTGTTTTAGCTGTATTAGGTTTTGCGCTTATTTTATTAATGGAAAAATTGGCGGTTAAAAAAGCATAATGCAAGTCGAAAGAACTTTCTTACAAAAATTATATCTTTTTTTAAAAGGTTTAGCAATGGGTGCTGCTAACAAAGTGCCTGGTGTTTCTGGCGGAACAGTTTCTTTTGTATTTGGTTTTTATGAAGAGTTAATTCAGTCTTTTAAAAAAGTTAATATTACCGCATTTAAATTGTTAATACGCGGTAGATTTTCGAGTTTTTATACATATGTGAATGGTCAGTTTTTATTACTGATAATGGGCGGAAGTATTTTTAGTTACTTCAGTATTTCTTTAGTTTTAGATTACTTTTTAGAGCATTACGAGCTTTATGTTTGGAGTTGGTTTTTTGGAATGATAATTGGCTCTGTCTATTATATTGGTAAAGATTTCGGAGAATGGAATCGTAAAAATGTAATTTCATTAATAATTGGAGCTACTATTGGTTTAGGAATTAGTTTTTTAAAACCTGCTGGAGAAAATGACAATTTATGGTTTGTTTTTTTCTGCGGAATTGTTGGTGTTTCTGGTATGACTTTACCCGGACTTTCGGGTTCCTTCATCTTAATTTTGATGGGGAATTACGTTTTACTTTTAGTAGATGCGGTAAACGAATTATTCTTTGTAGTAACCAATCTACTAATTGGTAATTTTGATGTGTTATCTGATCCAGAAAAAATAAGATATTTAAAAATTATAACAGTTTTTACGGCAGGTTCTGCTTTTGGTTTAGTTTCTATAAGTCATGTTTTAGGGTATGTTTTAAAAAGATACAATGCAATAGTTACTGCGGTTATAATAGGTTTTATAACGGGATCTTTAGGTATTGTTTGGCCGTTTAAAAAAGCTGTTTATTTATCGGTAAATAACGAGTTTTTACTTGATAAAAAAGGAAATAGAATCGTAGAAAATTATAGTAGATTTATGCCAGATTTTTTATCATCAGAAACATGGTTCGCTATATTTTATATTATTTTAGGTATTGCATTAATTTTAATAATTGATTTTTATGGAAAAACAAAAAAATAAAGTTTTTGGTCTTTTAGGTAAAGATATTTCGTACTCTTTTTCTAGAGGTTATTTTGCTGATAAATTTAAAAAATTAGGTTTGTCTACTTATAATTATAAAAATTTTGATCTTCAAGATATAAAAGAACTGCCAGCAGTTATTAAAAATGAAGAATTTGTAAGTGGTATAAATGTTACAATTCCGTATAAAGAAGAAGTAATTAAATATTTAGACAAGTTAGATAAAACAGCAGAAGAAATAGGTGCAGTTAATACAATTAAATTTACTAAAAGAGGAAATTTAAAAGGTTATAACACAGATGTAGTTGGTTTTGAAAAATCAATTAAGCCTTTTCTTAAAAAACATCATGCTAAAGCTTTAATTTTAGGCACTGGTGGTGCATCAAAAGCAATTGCCTATGCTTTAAAGAAAAATGATATCAAATTTAAATTCGTTTCTAGAAATCCTTCAGGAAAAAAAGAAGTTTCTTACAGTGATTTATCCGAAGAAATAATAAAAGATTTTACGGTAATAA
>JAHDHO010000200.1 GCA_020631275.1 Polaribacter sp.
TATTTTGCATGCTTTCTATGAGATAAAGAATGTATTATTTTAGGAATACTTTCTTTACCAACACCACTTTCTCCGGTAACTAATACAGAAATATCTGTAGGTGCAACTCTTACAGCTTTTTCTAAAGCTCTATTAAGTTGCATATCGTTACCAATAATGCCAAAACGTTGTTTGATTGCTTGTAAGTTTTCCATTTTCTTTTTCTTAGAATAGAGAAAAAAGAATTAAGAGAAAAGATTTTTCTTAAAGCTTGTCTCTTGATTTTTTTTCTAAAAATTAATTATTATCAGAATAACCTATAACAGTTCCTTTTAGGGTTGCAGAAGTACAATCTTCTATTTTAACCATTACAAAGTCTCCTAATTTATAGTTTCCCTTCTCAAAAACAGCAACCGTGTTTTGAGTATTTCTACCTTTCCATTCATTAGGATTCTTCTTAGAAGTACCTTCAATTAAAAACTCTTCTACCTTACCTAAATGTTGTTGGGTTCTGTATAGGGCGTGTTCTTGTTGTAAATCTATAACCTCTTGTAATCTTCTTTTTTTAACTTCTTGTGGTACATCATCTTCCATTTTATTACCAGCTAAAGTACCGGGTCTTTCAGAATAAGAAAACATAAAACCAAAATCGTATTTTACATATCTCATTAAATCTAAAGTATCTTGATGATCTTGCTCTGTTTCTCCACAAAAACCAACAATCATGTCTTGAGATAAAGACATTTCTGGTACAATTTTAAAAATATTGTCAACCAACTCCATATACTCTTCTCTGGTATGTTGTCTGTTCATTGCTTTTAACATGGCGTTACTTCCGCTTTGAACTGGTAAGTGAAGATATTTACAGATGTTTTTATGTTTAGCCATTACGTGAATAACGTCTAAATGCATGTCTTGCGGATTCGATGTAGAAAAACGAAAACGCGTTTTTGGAAATTTAGTAGCACAAATGTCTAATAATTCTGCAAAACCAACAGCAGTTGCTTGTGCAATTTCAGAAGCTTTTTTAAAATCTTTTTTCAAGCCACCACCATACCATAAATAGCTATCTACGTTTTGACCAAGTAAAGTAATTTCTTTATAATTTTGGTCTACCATTTGGCCAATTTCTTCTAAAATACTTTTAGGGTCTCTACTTCTTTCTCTACCACGTGTAAAAGGAACCACGCAAAAAGTACACATATTGTCGCAACCTCTGGTAATAGAAACAAACGCAGATACGCCGTTCGAGTTTAAACGAACAGGTGCAATGTCTCCGTAGGTTTCTTCTTTAGATAAAATTACATTTACGGCATCTCTACCTTCATTAACTTCTTCTAGTAAGTTTGGTAAATCTTTGTATGCATCTGGTCCTACAACTAAGTCTACAATTTTTTCTTCTTCTAAAAATTTTTCTTTTAAACGTTCTGCCATACAGCCTAAAACGCCTACTTTCATATTTTTGTTAGATTCTCTTTTTACTCTATTGTATTTTTGTAAACGTTTACGTACTGTAGTTTCTGCTTTTTCTCGGATAGAACATGTGTTCACCAAAACCAAATCTGCTTCTTCTAATATTTGCGTTGTATTATAACCTTGTTTGTCTAAAATAGCAGCAACAATTTCACTATCATTCATATTCATTTGACAACCGTAGCTTTCTATAAATAGTTTCTTAGTGTTTTGCTCTTTATTTTCTGTAACAAGTGCTTTACCTTGTATTCTTTCGTCTATTACTTTTTCGATTTGCTCCATAATTCAAAAAATGAGATGCAAATATACAACCAAAATTCAAATTGAATGACAAATTGGCAGAAAACAAATTGTTATCAATTGTAATTTAACAGAAATATAAAGAATATTCATTTTTTCTAATTTATATTGAATCTTTTTATTCTTGTTTTTAAGATTTACTTTGATATACTTTAAAATAATTCAAAAGAATATAATTTATAAAATCTAATTTAAAAGTGTAATAAATGTAAATTTAAGTTGATTTTAGAGGTGTTTTTGTATTAAAAATGAAGTAAAAAGAAACTAAAAAAAGAATTAATAAAAAAAACTACATACTTTTGCAGTTGGATAATGTGTAGTTTCGATTGCATTAATTACGAAAACAGAAAGATAAATGGCAAAGAATTTAGTAATTGTAGAGTCACCAGCAAAAGCGAAGACAATAGAGAAATTTCTAGGAAAAGATTTTCAAGTAGAGTCTAGTTATGGGCATATTGCAGACTTACCTTCTAAAGAATTAGGAATTGATGTTGATGGAGATTTTAGTCCTAAATATATAGTATCAGACGATAAAAAACCGGTTGTAAAAAAGTTAAGAACTTTAGCAAAAAAAGCAGACACTGTTTGGTTGGCAAGTGATGAGGATCGAGAAGGAGAAGCTATTGCGTGGCACTTAAAAGAACAGTTAGATTTAAAAGACGATAACACAAAACGTATTGTTTTTCATGAAATTACTAAAAATGCCATTTTAAAAGCAGTTGATAATCCAAGAGATATAGACTATAATATGGTAAACGCGCAACAAGCACGTAGAGTTTTAGATAGGCTTGTTGGTTACGAGTTATCACCAGTGTTATGGCGTAAGGTAAAAGGTGGTTTATCTGCAGGTAGAGTTCAATCTGTTGCAGTAAGGTTAATTGTAGAAAGAGAGCGTAGTATTTTAGATTTTAAACCAGCTACACATTATAAGGTAGTAGCACAGTTTTCTAATTTAGAAGGAAAATCTTTTAAAGCAACAATACCAAAAAACTTCGACTCTAAAAAAGAAGCAGAAAATTTTTTAAACTCTTGTGCAAATGCAGATTTTAATATTGCAGATTTAACTAAAAAACCTGCAAAAAAATCTCCGGCAGCACCATTTACAACTTCTACATTACAACAAGAAGCATCTAGAAAATTAGGTTTTCCGGTAGGAAAAACAATGCAAGTTGCACAGCGTTTGTATGAAGCCGGTTTAATTACTTACATGAGAACAGATAGTGTTAACTTATCTGTAGATGCAAGAAATGCAGCCGAAGAAGAAATAAGTAATTATTACGGTAAAGAATATAGTAAACAACGTGTTTTTAAGTCGAAAGCAAAAGGAGCGCAAGAAGCTCACGAAGCGATTAGACCTACAAACATGAAAATGCATTCGATAGATACGGAATACGATCAAAATAGATTGTATGATTTAATATGGAAAAGAACATTGGCGTCTCAAATGAGCGATGCACAATTAGAGCGTACAAATGTTAAAATAGAAAATTCTGAAAACGATAAAATCTTTACTGCAAACGGTGAAATGATTAAGTTTGAAGGTTTCTTAAAAGTTTATTTAGAAGGAAATGATGATGAAGATGGAGAAGAGCAAGCTGGTATGTTACCAACTTTAAAAGTAAACGATGCGCTAGAATATACATATATAAATGCAACGCAGCGCTTTACGAGTCCGCCATACAGATTCACAGAAGCATCTTTAGTAAAACAATTAGAAGAGTTAGGTATTGGTAGACCATCTACTTA
>JAHDHO010000201.1 GCA_020631275.1 Polaribacter sp.
TTTCGAAAGCTTCTTTAAATTTTACAATTTCGCCTATTTCTACTTCATCTAAATTACCAGTCATTTCCTTTCTATATCTGCTAATAAAAGGAACTGTAGCGTCTTCATTTAATAATGAAATTGTATTTTCTACAGATTTAGATGAAAATTGTGTTTGTTGTGTTATATATTGTAGTAATTGCATTTCTATTTTGAGTTTAAGCGTAAAAAAACCTCATAAAAATAAATTTTATGAGGATGTAAATATAGTTTTATTTTAAGCTTAATAATTTATTTTTTTAGCCATTTTTTTGAGAAAAAATTACCAAATTCATCTTTAATCTTTAGTATATAAACTCCTGCTTTTAATTTAGAAACATCTGTTGAATTCGAATTAATAGTAACTACTTTTTTTCCTAATAAATTATAAATTATACCAGATTTTATAGTGGACTTTGAATTTATATTTAACAGATCATCAACAGGGTTAGGATAAATATTAAAACCAAAATTATTATTATTTAAATTTTTAAATTTATCAATATTTAAAACAGCTTCAAAATCGGCGAATAATAATTCTTCACCTTCTTCAGAAATATTTCCTGTAAAATAAATTTTATTATTTAAAAAGGTACTTAATGAATTTATTCCATTTGGTAAATTTTCATAAGGAACTTTAAAACTATTAATAGACAAGACAGGTGTTAAATTGGTTGAAGAATTTTTAATAGCATACATTCTGTAATTAAAATCTGAATTTCCATTGTGTTTAGTATTGATAAAAAGAATATCGTTTTTTGGAGTAAAATCAAAATATTGTTCTATGGAGCTTGTTCCTGTTTCTGTGTCTTTAGCAAAAATTTTTTCTGGAGCCGTGTTGTTACTGATTCTCCACAACTCTGATTCGTAATTTTGATTTCGTATACTAAAATATAAATAGTCATTAAACACATAGAAATTACCTGCGTTTGAGCCCTGCGAACCTGGTACAATATCGTGTGCAATTGCAAAACTATCATCTTTTTCTATCGCCCAAATTTCTTCTCCTTTACCAGAAACAAAATCATTATTTGTATAATATATTTTATCTTTTACAGGATAAAATGCAGTATGGTTTCCAGTACCTTCAATTTTAGTAACTGTATTAAAATCAGTTCTGTATAATTCTTTTTTATTTGTTAATTTGTCTACTCCATAAAAATAAAAGTTGTTATTAAAAGAAAAATATGTATTCGGTAAAAGAGTTCCTTCTTTAATTGTACTTTCTATAATCGATATTTTTTGGGTACCAGCTTTAGTGCCGTTAGTTTTCCACATTTGAAAATTTGAAAGGTTATTTGAACTTCCAGAACTTGAAACATAAAAATATAATTCGTTATTATGTTCTACGATTCTTGGTCTATGGTCTAATGCAGGTCTGTAGCTAGCATTAAATCCTGAATTTATGTCTTTAAGCATAATTGTACCAGCTTCTGTACCATTAGTTTTCCAAAGTTCCATTCCATTTGTGCCATTATCAGCAAAGAAATAAAGCTCATTATTAAAAATTTTAAATTGATTAATTCTTACGTATGCTCTATTATCGTTTAAAAAACCATTACCATTTGGGTTGATGTCTTTTAATAATACTGTTCCAGATTCAGTACCATCTGTAATCCAAAATTCTAAGCCGTTTTCTAAAGTATATGCTTTAAAAATGATTTTATCATTTAATACATAAAAGTCATATGGATTACTCGAATTAAAACCAGGATAAATATCTTTTAATAAAGTTGTTGTAGTGCCATCAAAAACAAATAGTTCTCTACCATGTATATTATCATCTGCAGCAAAATAAATTTTACCATTTAATGTTGTTTGAAATTTTGGTTTAGAATCTAAATTACCTGTTTTATTGATGTCTTTTAAGAGTTTAGTGCCAGAATTTGTGCCATCAGAAACCCAAAGTTCTCCCATATCATAATCACCTGTAGTACTTGTAAAAATCAATTGTTCTCCTAAATTATATAATACTATTGGTGTTCTACCATCTGGCCAAAAAGGTTCTATAGAAATTGTACCATTTGCAGTGCCATTTGTTGTCCAAAGTCTATCTCCTTCGCCTTTGTAATTTGCAACAAAAAAGGTTTTTGTATTGGTAGATGCTTCATAAGATTTGATATAAGTAATATCTTGAGTAGCAATTTTTGTTGTGCTATTTGTTGTGCCATCAAAAAGATGAATTCCTCTTTCTAAAAGTAATAATAAATCACTACCTCTATTAATAATTGCCTGAATACCACCATCACCACTTGCGTTGCTAAAGACTAATTTTGTTCCTTCAATTGTTCCATCAGATTCCCAAAGCTCGTGTGTAAAACCAAAATAAACTTTATTATTAAAAGATGTTATGTCAGTAATTGCAGCAGAAAAAGAGCCTGTAAATTCTTTTAGTTGAAAAGTTTCTGCTTCTGTACCATCTGTAGTCCACAATTCTTTTTTTCCATTTTGAAACAAAAACCTATCTACAGCTTTGTGAAATTTTGATGGTATTGCATTTACAGTTTGAAAAGTGTTTACACCTATATCTTTTAAGAAATAAGTTCCTGCTGGTGTTCCATCAGAAACGTAAGGTTCTATCCCTAAATTTTTTGTGTATATGTAGGCAACAAATCTAGTATCATCTAATTTAAAAATGGCATTTCCATTGTTTGCTACATTATTGGTTGCAAATTGATCTGCAGGAAAAGTAAGCAAAACATCTGTAGAATTTCCATCTGTTTTATACAAACCAGTGGTATTGGTAACTTTACCATTTTCATAGATATAGTCTAAATAATAAAAAAAGCCATTAAATGCACCAAGTGGTTCCGAAACACTTAAATTTTCTTTAATTTTTGTGGTTCCATTTTCTGTGCCATCAGATTTCCAAATTTCTCTATTTTCCATGTAGTAGATGAAATCTTCTGTAATAAAGTATCCTTTTTCTGGTAAATAATCTATTTGAATGGTTCCTGCTTCTGTGCCATCTGTTTTCCATAGTTTTCTAACGGAAGTATTAGAAAATTGATCATCAAGTTCGGCTGAAAAGAAGAGCTGATTTTTAAATTTAAAGAAGTTTTCTAAAGAACTGCCTCTTGTACCTTGATTCACATCACTTGCAACTTGAATTTGAGAATTGATTTTATTAACACTTAAAATTAAAGTGAATAGTAGCATAATTTTTTTCATAATAATGATTTAATTTTTATCAAAATTATGAGTAAGTAATGTAAATCTCAATACGATATTTGACGTATTTTTAGGCTATAATTTTCTCAAAAGCCAATCTTTTTGCGTTGTAAGAAGTGTATATAATGCCGCAATATTTGTAACCTAATTTTTTTAATAAAGATTGCATTCCTAAATTGTCTTCATGTGTATCAATTTTTAAACTTTTAACTTTTTTTTCTAATAATTGTAGGTGAAACTCATGAAACATAAAAGTGGCTAGCCCAAATTTTCTAAATTCTTTTTTTA
>JAHDHO010000202.1 GCA_020631275.1 Polaribacter sp.
AGTATATCATATACTTCATCATCTTACTCATATCTGGCATTCCTTCTTGCGTAGGAGCTTGCATATTTGCCTGCTGACTTTGGTTCATTTTCATGTAAAAGAAAATTGCAACAGATGCTAATATCGGGAATAAACTTACGTGATCTCCGTAGAAAGGAATACTAAAAGGTAATTTAAAAATAGTATCATAAGAAGATAAATCGTTTGCCCATAAAAAACTTTCTTGTCTTAAAGATAAATTTGTTGGGAAAAATTTAAATAAGGCAAAGAATACCGGCATTTGTAAAAGAGCTGGTATACAACCAGACATCATACTTACACCTGCTTTTCTTTGAATTGCCATAGTTTCTTGTTGACGCTTCATTGCGTTTTCTTTACCTGGATATTTCTCGTTTAGTGCAGTTAATTCTGGTCTAATTACTTTCATTTTTGCACTTGACAAATATGATTTATATACCAAAGGAGACATGATAATTCTAACAACAATTGTCATTAAAATAATAATTAATCCATAATTAGATAAAAACCCTTTTAGGAAATTAAATACAGGATAAAATATTGTTCTGTTTAAAAAACCGAAGATTCCCCAACCTAAATCAGAAATTTGATCTAAATCTGTGTCAGCATATTTATCACTACTTAATAAATTATAATCACTTGGCCCATAAAACCATTTCATATTATAATTTAATTCTCCGTTAGATAACTCTAAAGGAGTCTTTAATTCGAATTTTTTAGTAAAAACCGTATCAATTTCTTCATTTAGAACTAAATCTGTAGAAGTAATTGTAGCGTTGTTAAATGGTTTTTCTGATAATAAGTTTGATGTGAAGAAGTGTTGTTTATAAGCAACCCAATCTACATCGTTTAAAATTTCTGACTTACCTGCACTAATATCGTCAACCTCATCTTCTGCTTTATAGTAGAAGTTGGTGTACATAGTGTTCTCTGTCTTAATGCTTTTTTCGTTTCTAAATCCTTTTAAAGACCAATCTAAATTTATTGGGTTAGAAGAATTTATAATATTACCTAAGCCTTGAGATCGGACAGAAAAGTTAACCATATAATTATCTGGTTCCATTTCATATCTATATTCTAAAAACTTTGTTTCAGAAACCTTTAGTTTCATAGAAACAATTTGATTTTCTCCGTTTTTAGAAACTGTTGGCTCAAAAAATAAATCTTTAGTATTTAAAATTCTGTTGTCTGTAGTGCCAAAATTAATATTGAAAGAAGCATTTTTATTTTTAATTAAGTATAAAGGTAAAGAATCGTATGTTTTATAATTCTTAACTAATGCTTCTTTTATTTGACCACCTTTATTGTCTATGGTTAATTTAACAACTTCGTTTTCTAATACAGAAACTCCAGAAGTAGCATTCATAGCACTTTGTGCAAATGCACCTAATTCATTTTTTAAAGCTACTTGCTTTAAAGAATCATTTTGATAAGCAGTTTCTTTAACTAAAGTATTGTTAGTGTCAGATGATTCAGTTGAATTTACTACGCTTGTTTGTGTAGAATTATCAGTTTCTTCAATTGCTGGTTTTTGTGTGCTCATCCACCAGAAAACGATACCACCCAATAATATTAATCCAATAAAAGAATTTAAGTCGAATTTTTTTTGTTCCATTATGTTATTTTAAATGTCAATTTGTCATTTTTACTTTATAGAGTAAAAGTAAAAGCCGACAAATGTAGCAAAACTGAATATAATTTAATAGATTTTACTACTGTTATTGTTACTATATCAAATAGTTCAAATAGTGTTCCTAAAATTAAGTTGTCACTTTATTAATAAAAGAATGGTTTTCTAAAATGATAATTAATTTTAGAAAACCATTACGTTATTTTTTAGATTGTTTTAAAGAAGCTTTTATAAAATCTACAAACAAAGGATGTGGTTTTAAAACCGTACTTTTATATTCTGGATGATATTGTACGCCCACAAACCAATCGTGGGTTGGTATTTCTACAACTTCTACCAAGCCAGTTTTCGGATTAATTCCTGTTGCTTTCATTCCGGCTGCTTCAATTTGTTCTAAATAATCATTATTAAATTCGAATCTATGTCTGTGGCGTTCGCTAATTAATTCTGATTTATAAGCATCAAATATTTTAGAATCGTTTTTAAGTTCACAATCCCAAGCACCTAAACGCATGGTTCCACCTTTTTCTGTTACGTCTTTTTGGCTTTCCATTAAGTTGATTACTGGGTGTTTTGTGCTTTTGTTCATTTCTGTAGAACTGGCGTTTTCTAAACCTAGTACATTTCTAGAATATTCGATAACTGCCATTTGCATTCCTAAACAAATTCCGAAGAAAGGAATATTATTTTCTCTTGCATATTTTACTGCTCTAATTTTACCTTCGATACCTCGATCACCAAAACCTGGGGCAACTAAAATACCATTAACACCTTGTAATTTCTTTTCAGCATTTTTGGGAGTTAAGCTTTCTGAGTGCACCCAACGTACTTTAACTTTTGTTTCATTAGAAGAACCAGCATGAATAAATGCTTCTGTAATCGATTTATAAGAATCGTGTAATTCTACATATTTACCAATTAAAGCAATTTCTACTTCGTGTTGTGGGTTTTTATGTTTTTGTACAAATTCGTTCCAAGTTTTTAATGCAGGGTCTTTTTTTGATGCAAGCTTTAATTTATTTAAAACCACGCTGTCTAAACCTTGTTCTAACATTAAGTTAGGTACATCATATATAGTATCTGCGTCAATAGATTGTATAACATCTTCTTTTTTAACATTACAAAACAAAGCTAGTTTGCGCTTAATGTCATCAGAAATATCATGTTCTGTTCTACAAACTAAAATATCTGGACTCACACCACTTTGCATTAACATTTTTACAGAATGTTGTGTAGGTTTTGTTTTTAATTCTCCGGCAGCAGCTAAATATGGTACTAGCGTTAAATGTATAACAATAGCATTTTCTTCACCTTTTTCCCATAACATTTGACGAACAGACTCTACATAAGGTAAAGATTCTATATCACCAACTGTTCCTCCAATTTCAGTAATTACAATGTCAAAGTTGCCAGTTTCTCCTAAAAGTTGAATTCTACGTTTTATTTCGTCTGTAATGTGAGGAATAACTTGTACAGTTTTTCCTAGAAATTCACCTTTTCGTTCTTTATTAATTACAGATTGATAAATTCTACCTGTGGTTACATTGTTGGCTTGAGAGGTTGGAATATTTAAAAAACGTTCATAATGCCCAAGATCTAAATCTGTTTCTGCACCATCATCTGTAACATAGCATTCGCCATGTTCATATGGGTTTAAAGTTCCTGGATCTATATTAATGTATGGATCTAATTTTTGAATGGTTACAGAAAAGCCTCTTTCTTGTAATAATTTTGCTAAAGATGCTGCTATAATTCCTTTTCCAAGGGATGAAGTTACGCCTCCTGTTACAAAAACGTATTTAGTGTTACTCATGGTGTTGTTAGGTTT
>JAHDHO010000203.1 GCA_020631275.1 Polaribacter sp.
TCTTATAATGTAGAATTTACTGGTTTTGGAGATTCGGCATTATTGGTAATGGTAAATGTATATTTTAAAAGTTTGGCTTGGGGTGTAGAGCAATCTTCTAAACATAGATTGCATATTGCAATTGTAAAGTTGGCAAAAGAATTAGGTGTAGATTTTGCTTTTCCGTCTACAACAGTTACTATAGAACACTTTCCAGAGAAACAAGGTTTAAATCCTAAATATAACACAGATGCTGGTAGAATAGATAATGCAATTACAAAAGTTTTAGAAGAGTTTAATAAAGAAAATCCTAAAGAAGATTAATTTTTTAATTAACCGTTTTTAGCTTCTTTAAAAATTTCTCTAACTGCGATTTCGTATTTTTTTACGTTTTGAGCCTTTTTAATTTTTTTATACGTTTTTTGCGGATTGGCAAAACTTTTAGAAAAATATTCCCAGAAACCAAGCATTTTCATTTTTATGGGAGTTGGTCCAGATAAAGCTGCATCATATTCAGTAAAAATTCGATTGTGAAAATCACTAAAAATATCGAATCGATTTTTCGGATATTCAGAAGTATCATTTTTTATCATACTTGGTAAAAAGGGATCAGCTATCAAACCTCTACCAATCATCCAATGATCTATGGTAGGGAATCTTTCTTGTAGCTTTTTAAAGGCATTTACAGAAGTAACATCGCCGTTATAATACAATTTGTGTTTTGTATTGTCGATACATTTCTGAAAAGAATCTAAATCTGTTCCGCCTTTATACAATTGCTTACCTATTCTTGCATGAATTGCAACGTTTTTAAGAGGATATTTATCTAAAACAGGAAAAGCATTTAAGATTTCTTCAGGATTTTCATAACCCATTCTCATTTTCATGGAAACCAAAACATCAGATTCATTATGAACTTTATGAAGAATATTATCTATTTTTTCTGGATTTGCAATTAACCCAGAACCCATACCACGTTTGGTAACCATTGGATAAGGGCAACCAAGATTCCAGTTTAATTCTTTGTAGCCTAATTCTCTTATATATTTAGCAACAAATAGAAATTCATCAACATCATTTGTAATAATCTGCGGAATAACTTCTAGCGTTGTATTATTTGCCAATTCAATATCTCTCTTGTAAGAATTTTTGATAACAAGTTTACCGTTTAATCGAATATAAGGAGCGTAGAACGTATCGATTCCGCCAAAAAAATGATTGAAAGCATTTCTAAATTTATAATCTGTAAAACCTTGTAAAGGAGAAGAAAGTAATGTTTGACTCATGACAAATATTGAGCTGCAAATATAGAATACTTTTTAAAGCAAATACTAAATATAAATATCGAATCTATTAATTTTTAGATGACTTTAAAGGTGTATTTATCCAATAATCATTCTCTAATTTTAAATCTGTTATTTTAGACTTAGACAAAGGTAAACTTTTGTTTACAAACTCTTTTTGTACGGGTAAAAGTTTATGCTCGAAGACTTCTTGCACAAAAAACTCTCTATATTGGTTTAGCTTTAAACTTGCTCTTTCATTAATTTTAAAGCCTTCGATGTCTTTTATATTTGTAATGTCAAAAACAAAATTGTTTGCATAGTTGCTATCAGTATCGCTACTATTTAAATCTATTTTTTTTATTGATTCTTTATCAATATGAATTTCGAGCGTTCTTGAATTTTCTATACTGGCTTGTACATCTTTAATTTTTAATTTTTCTTTCTTATAATAAATTTTAAACTTAGACCTTATTGGTGTTATACTACTTAAATAGATTGGTTTATTAAATGAAATCTTAAAAGTTTTCTTTTTTTTATTAAATGTTGTTTTATCAATTTTAAAATAGTTACCATTTGTGGCTTCAAAAAAATTATTAAAAGTAATGTAGTTTAAATACATTTTGTCTTTAATAGGTTTGTATGCTATGGTAACAGAGTATTGCGGATTCTTTTTGAATCTGTAATACAAATTGTAGTTTAATTTATGAATTGCAAAATCTTGTTTAGAAATATAAATGGTTCCGTAAGCAGCATATTCATAACTAGTTTTTCCCTTAATCGAGTTAAAAGTTACTTCGTACAAAGGTGATTTATCAGAATAAATTATTTTTTTAAGTTTAAACTTATGATTTCTAATAAAATGTTTGTTAAATGTATTGCTAAAAGAAAATGACATTTTATTGTAATTCCTAATTGTGTTTGTTAAGGATAAAATATTTAATTCATTACCGCCTAACGGACTTATATATACGCTTTCCGAAAATTTCTTATCAGCATTATCATAAGGTATTGTAAGTGTAGAATCTTTGATGAACTTATCGTTTTCAATGTAATTATATAATAAAGATTGATTTTTTTTACTCTTTAATTTATCAGTTTTAAAACCATTGTCAAAAGTTTCAATTATTGCTTCATTAACATTTATGTAATCTATTTTTTCTTTGTAATTATTTTTTTTCTGATAAGAATCTCCAACAGGTTGTTGGTAATCTCTGTAATATCCAATATAAGAATGTGGTTCTGTAGGGTAATTATCTAAGATGTTTTCTATTGCTTTTCTAACAATTTGAACACCTAAAAGTTTTTTCTTTCTTTTCTTTATTGATGTTGAAATTACCACCTCGTTAAGACTATTATTATAAATAGTTAAATAGACGATATGTTCTTTCTTGTTTTTTAATTCTGATAATTTAATTTCTTTGGTTTTGTAGCCAATAGAAGAAACTCTTATAATTCCGTTTGATTTATATTTTTTTGGAATTTGAAATTTACCATTTACATCTGCATGTGTTCCTCTTTTTATTTTTTTTAGCATAACCGTTGCGTATACAACGGGTTTTTTAGTTTGTTTATCTAAAACTTTAAAAGATATTTTTTCTTGTGAAAAGCTTATAAAAGAGCTCAGTAAAAGTAAAAATGTAATTTTTTTCATTTCAATTTTTTCGATTTAAATGCAAAAACCACGCCAATAATAGGCGTGGTTTTTTAAATGAACATTAATTTTTTCTTACTTTGGGTCTAAAGCTACTTCAATTCTAGCTAAAACATCTTGTAAGTGGTAACGAGAAGTAGTGTTAGATGCTCTTGAAGCTGCATTTCTAACATCTCTTTTTAACCTAGTTAATTCTCCTCTTGCAAAAGATTTAATATCAGACTGACCAACATTAACAGATGGTGTTCCAAATCTACCTCTTTGATTTTTAGCATCGTTTAATAAAAAGTCTAAACGCTCTACATGTGCTTTTTGAAGATTTCTTCTGTAAGTATCTATACTTCTACCGCTGTATAATTCAGACCAAATACCTTTTCTTACATCAGAAAACATAGAAACCAAATTATAAGCTTTAGAGCCATTTAAGGTTTCATTTTCTATCATACGAGCCATTCTATCTGCACTTAAAAGGCTATTTAAAGTTCTTACTTGTAAAGATCTTACTCTTTCTAAAGCACCACTAGATTGTGTTTTAGAGAAAAGATCTTT
>JAHDHO010000204.1 GCA_020631275.1 Polaribacter sp.
AAAACAATTTTAAGGCTTGGTAAAATTTGGCATACTTCCCAACCTTCCCTTGCATGTTGATTTAAAAGTTCTTCATAACGTTCATAAAATTTTCTAAATCCTGTTTTAGGTTGTACTACTTTATATTCTTTCATTTTTTTACTTTTTATTTTTATTAGCATCATAAATAATTCCGAATGCAATTCCTAAACTTACACCAATTGCAATGTTATTCGTAGCAACACCTAAAGCTGTTCCTATTGCAATGCCAATTGCAAGACCTGTTCCTTTTTTATGTTTTTTTTCTTTTACCATTTCTTAATGATTCAAAGTGCCAGCGTTTACAACCGGAGAAGCTTCTTTATCTCCACAAAGTATTACTAATAGATTACTTACCATAGCAGCTTTACGTTCTTCGTCTAACTCTACAATTTCTTTTTTATTTAACTCTTCTAATGCCATTTCAACCATTTCTACTGCACCTTGTACAATTTTGTGTCTAGCAGCAACAATTGCTGTGGCTTGTTGTCTTTTTAACATTGCCGATGCAATTTCTTGTGCATAAGCTAAATAACCTATTCTTGCTTCTAAAACCTCAATACCTGCAATAGATAAACGTTCGTCTATTTCTTTCTCAAGTGCTTCCGAAACTTCATTAACACTAGAGCGTAAAGTAATATCTTCATCGTGACCTTCATCTGCAAAATTGTCATAAGGATACATACTAGCCAATTTTCTAACTGCAGCATCAGTTTGCACTCTTACAAAGTTCTCGTAATTATCAACATCAAAAGCAGCTTTATATGTGTTGGTAACCCGCCAAACTAAAATGGTAGAAATCATTATTGGGTTTCCTAATTTATCATTCACTTTTAATCTTTCAGAGTCAAAATTACTAGCTCTTAAAGAAATTGTTTTTTTTCTATAAAAAGGATTTGCCCAATACAAACCATTTGCTTTTATAGTACCAACATACTTTCCAAAAAGTAAAATTACTTTTGATGTGTTTGGGTTTACTAGAATAAAACCAAAGAAACCGATAAAACTTAAAAATGTAATAATTAAATAGATGGGTGTTTTATGGTAAAAAGCCATTACGATACTACCTATAAATAGGGTAAAAACTATAAAAAGCATTAAATAGCCATTGGCAAGTTTTATTATTTTTTCTGATTTCATGTTGATTGTTTTAGATTGATATTAAATTGATATCACTAATATATCAATTATTTTGTTGTTACCAAAATTAATTTGAATTATATTTTTTATAACTTCGCAAAAAATATATAAAATTTTAAAAATGAAACTTAAATTATTTTTATTGATTTCTTTCTTCTTTATGTCTAAACCTGCAGTAGAAGATACTCTATTTTGGGGGCAAAATGGTCATAGAGCAACGGGTAAAATTGCAGAAGGACATCTTACTAAAAGAGCAAAAAGAAAAATAGATAAATTATTACAAGGACAAAGTTTGGCTTTTGTATCTACATATGCAGACGAAATAAAAGCAGATAAAGCTTTTCGTAAATATTCTTCTTGGCATTACGTAAATATGGGATTAAATGAAAATTATGCAGATGCCGCAAAAAATCCTAACGGAGATATCGTAACCGGTATCAATAAATGTATTTCAGTTTTAAAAGACAATAACAGTTTAGAGGCAGACAAAGCTTTTCATTTAAAGATGTTAGTTCATTTTTTAGGAGATTTACATCAACCAATGCATATAGGGCAAAGAGAAGATAAAGGAGGTAATACAATACAAGTACAATGGTTTGGTAAAGGAACAAATTTACATGCTGTTTGGGATACTAAAATGATTGAAGAGTGGAATATGAGTTATTTAGAATTAGCAGACAATGCCAGAGACTTATCTAAAAAACAAATTGCAGCAATTAAAGAAGGTACCATTGTAGATTGGGTTAACGAAGTACATGAGTTAACTAAAAAAGTTTATGGTTCTGTAGAAAAAGGAGAGAACTTGCGTTACAGATATTCTTACGACCATTTTAGTATTGTAAGAGATCAATTACAAGTAGGAGGAATTCGCTTGGCAAAAATTCTGAACGAAATATTTAGCTAATAAATTATAAATCTCAAGATAAGCCTCATTAACCAATGAGGCTTTTTTTATGTTAAGAATTTGATAAATGATAAAAATCAATTAGAAAAATATGTATTTTTATAGAATGAAAACAAAATTATTAATCGGTTGTTTGCTTTTGGCGTTTATTGTTTCATGTAAAAAAGAAACAACAAATTCGGTTGCAAAAAAAACAGAACAAATTTCTAATATTTCTTTAAAGTCTTATTCATATGATGAATTAAAGCCTTTGTTAGAAAAAAAAGATAATAAAACCTATGTTGTAAACTTTTGGGCTACCTGGTGTGCGCCTTGTGTAAAAGAATTGCCTTATTTCGAAAAAATTAATAAAGAATATGCTTCTAAAAATGTAGAGGTCTTATTGGTGAGTTTAGATTTTCCTAGACAAGTAGAAAAAAAATTAATTCCTTTTATTCAGAAAAGAAATTTACAATCTAAAGTAGTCTTATTAGATGATGTAAACGAAGATGTATGGATTAAAGATATAGATTCTACATGGTCTGGTGCGATACCAATTACCATAATTTATAATAAAGACCAAAGAAAGTTTTACGAGCAATCTTTTACTTATGAGTCTTTAGAAACTGAATTAAATAAATTTATAAACTAGATAAGTATGAAAATTTTAAAAACAACTTTTGTATTAGTAATGATTGCATTTTTATCTGCTTTTACTTTAAAAGTAGATAAAGAAAGTTATAAAATAGGAGATAAAGTTGAAGACTTCAGTCTAAAAAATATTGATAATAAAATGGTTTCGTTGTCAGATTATAAAAACGTTAAGGGTTTTGTAATTATCTTTACCTGTAATACTTGCCCGTATTCTGTAGCAAATGAAGATCGTATTATTGCTTTGGATAAAAAGTACAAAGAAAAAGGATTTCCTGTAATTGCAATAAATCCTAATGATCCTGTTGCTGTGCCAGATGATAGTTTTGCTAAAATGAAAGATAGAGCTAACGAAAAAGGATTTACATTTCCTTATCTATTAGATGTCGGTCAGAAAGTATACCCAAAATTCGGAGCAACAAAAATACCACATGTGTATATAGTTACTAAAAATGATATGAAGGTAAAATATATTGGTGCAATAGATAATAGCTCTAGAAACCCAGATAAGGTTACAGAAAAATATGTAGAAAATGCGCTGGATGCTTTATTAAAAGGTGATGAGATTCAAAAGAAAGAAACAAGAGCGATTGGTTGTACAATCAAAGTTCAATAAATAGAATAAAAATCCCAAACAATTTAGTTTGGGATTTTTTTATTATTCTTCGATGCTAACATGAAATAAAGCATCTCCTTTATTTACAATTGGCGTTTTGTTAGTACAAAAAACATGAC
>JAHDHO010000013.1:0-21254 GCA_020631275.1 Polaribacter sp.
AGATATTATCGCAATTTTAGGTATGGAAGAATTATCTGAAGAAGATAAATTAGTTGTACATAGAGCTAGACGTGTTCAACGTTTCTTATCTCAGCCTTTTCACGTTGCAGAACAGTTTACAGGTATACCAGGAGTTTTAGTTGATATTAAAGACACTATTAAAGGATTTAATATGATTATGAATGGTGAGTTAGACAAATATCCAGAAGCAGCATTTAACTTAAGAGGATCAATTCAAGATGCAATTGATGCTGGAGAGAAAATGTTAGCAGAAGCTTAAAAACTAACTATAGCGAAAGCTAAAGCCTAAAGAATAGAAATATGTATTTAGAAATTGTAACACCAGAAGCAATCTTATTTTCATCTGAAGTTGATTTATTTTCAGCACCAGGTATAGATGGAGAGTTTCAAATATTAAATAATCATGCTCCTATAGTTTCTAATTTAAAAGAAGGAGAGATTAAAATTCATGTACATAATCAAGATCATTTGGTTTTAGATGATTTACATGGCAAGTTAGAGTCTCATATAGATGATGATAAAGTTTTAACTTTAAAAATTAACTCTGGTACTCTAGAATTAAATGATAACAAAGCTATTATTTTAGCAGATTAATCATATTTTTTAAATTAAAAACCTCAAAACAATTGTTTTGAGGTTTTTTTTTGGAGGATATCTAAATTCAAATAATGTAATAGCAATTTTCCCACTTAGCGGTTATACATTTCTTTCATGTTGTAAATGTCTTATTATTTTTCTATAATTTATAGAGGATATTTATCCTTTTAAATAAGGAAAAACACCTATTTGTAATTTTGCTAAATTTTTGTACTGCCTTTATTTATAATGATTTAATGATTTATTTCTTCAATATTTTTTTCAAAATATTAAAAATTGTACTTTGTGTACAATTAACTAAACTAAATGTTTTATGAAAAAAATTAATAAATTATTACTGCTTTGTTTATCAGTTTCTATTGTTTTAATTAGTTGTAACGACGAGAAGAAGCACATAAAAGATAAGAATGATCATGAAGAGAATAATATAAGTAGTAAAAGGCCTTCAAATGCAATTACTTATAAAGAAATGGCAAGTATGTTTCATGAATACGATACAGGCCAAAAGCTAGTTTTAGATAAGTATAGAGAAAATTATACTGGCGATGCAAACGATGCAGTAGAGACTATTTCTCACTATTATGAAATCAATCAATTAAAACAGTATATAAAGTATTTAGAGAGAATTTCTAAAGAAAAAGAGATTAAATTAACCGGAGTTAGAATTTTTTCAGCAGCATATCCTAAGAATTATTCAAATAAAAGTTTAAGAGGAAGGCATACCTTAATTTTTATGCCAACTGCTAAAATTGGAGAAAAGAACAACGTTGCTTTTGAACCCTTATATTCAACAAATAACAACCCTATTAAATTTACAGAGTTTTTACACAAGTACAGTAGTAAAGAAACTCAGCGTGTAAGTAGAGCTTCAATGATTCCATTTTTTCAAGGAGATTTAGAAGATATGGATAGTTCTGGTACGAATAGATTAGAAACGAATCCGCCTAATTAATAAGAATGTTTAATAGTTATTTTTACTTTTTAGAGGTGTTGTCTTTATTGGTAGCTATTTTTTATATCAAAAAATATAAAGAAAGTTATTATATGTATTTTGTAACGTACCTTTCTGCTTTAGTATTTATAGAAACACTTGCAGTTGTTTTAAGGCAGTATGGGATTTTGTCTGCACCATACTACAATATTTACACTTTTTTTGAGTACAATTTAATAGCTATTATTTATTACAAACTAACTAAAGAGACGAAATCACACAAACTGATACTCTATCTAATAGGAGTTTTTAATGTCTTTTATTTTACAGGGTTTTATTATAAAGATTTACAAGATTATTCATATTTGTTTGGTGCAATAACAGTTTGTGTTTTTATGATATTTTATTTGAAAGAATTGCTAAAATCAGATTCGATTTTAATTTTTCAAAAACACTTACCATTCTGGATTACTGTAGGTTTTTTAATTTATTACTTAACTACGGTACCTTTTTATCTAGTTTTGTACGTAATAAAAATTGGTACAAGAGAAGAAAGTCAAAGTTTATTTTTAGTTCAGGAAATCTTGGTAGTAGTTACTAACTTATGTTATATATACGGTTTAATATGGAGCTCGAAACAGAAGAATTAGTAGTACTTATTTCTACTTTTATTATCGTATTAATTACTATCGCTTTATTAGTGTTGTTCTCTGTGTTTAAAAAAAATAAAGATTTTCTTTTAAGACTAAGAGAAGAAGAACAAAAACGTTTTGAAAGAGAAATAGCAGAAACACAAATAGAAATTAGAGAGGAAACTTTAAGAAATATTAGTTGGGAATTGCATGATAATATTGGACAATTATTAACTTTAGCAAAAATACAATTGCAAAATTCGAGTCCAGAATCTATTCAAGAGGTTTCTAACACAATTACGAAAGGGTTAACAGAGGTTAGAGCATTATCTAAATTAATAAATCCAGAAGCGATTAAAAACATTAACCTAAGAGAGGCAATTCAATTAGAAATAGATAGGTTTAATAGACTACAATTTATAGAATCTAAATTAGAAATTAAAGGACTAGAATTTGATATAGAAAAAAAGGCAAGTATTATAATCTTTAGAATTTTACAAGAATTCTTTTCGAATACAATTAAACACTCTAAGGCCTCTAAACTATCTGTGTTTTTAGATTTTAAGTTAGATAGTTTGTATATTTTGGCAGAGGACAACGGTGTTGGTTTTTCTAAGAAGATTGCTTCTAACGGAATAGGTTTAGAAAATATTAAAAATAGAGCAAAATTAATAGGTGCAGAAGCTATTTTCGAATCCGAAATAGATAAAGGGACATCTTTATCAATAATATATAAATTATGATTAAATATTCTGTAGTTATTGTAGATGATCACACGTTGCTTTCTCAAGCAATTGCTACAATGGTTAATACATTTAGTAAGTTTAAAGTATTGTACACTTGTAAAAACGGACAAGAGTTGGTAGAGAAGTTTTCAACTTCAGCTAAATATATTCCAGATATTGTTTTAATGGATATTAACATGCCATTAATGAATGGTATAGAAACAACAGATTGGATTACTAAAAACCATGAAACTGTAAATGTAATGGCGCTATCTGTAGAAGATGAAGATACCACTATTTTAAAAATGCTTAAAGTTGGGGCAATCGGTTATCTATTAAAAGATACTGAAAAAAGTGTGTTAGAAAATGCACTTATAGAAATAGCTGAAAACGGATTTTATCATACAAAAACTGTAACCAACTTACTAATGAAATCTCTTTCGGATAACTACTCAGAAGAAATAACTCTTAAAGAAAGAGAAGTCACTTTTATGAAACATGCTTGTTCTGAAATGACATATAAAGAAATTGCAGATGTAATGTGTTTGAGCCCTAAAACCATAGATGGTTATAGAGATGTTCTTTTTACAAAATTAAATGTTAAAAATAGGGTTGGTTTGGTAATGTATGCAATAAAAAATAAGATTTATACTCCATAAAAATATCGTAAATTTGCAGCATGGAAGAAACAAACAGACAACGTAAAATAGCAGGTGTTTTACAAAAGGATTTGGTAGATGTGTTGCAAAAAGCAGCGCAAGATGGAATGAAAGGAGTTATAATCTCTGTTTCTAAAGTGCATGTTACTTCAGATTTAGGAGTTGCAAAAGTATATTTAAGCATATTTCCATCAGAAAAAAGAGAAGAAATGGTTAAAGGTATTCAGTCGAATACGCCACTAATTCGCCATGAAATGGCAAAAAGAACAAGAAATCAATTAAGAAGAATGCCAGAATTATTATTTTTTGGTGATGATACTTTAGATTATATCGAAGAAATTGATAAGTCTTTAAAAGGAGAAGATGAAAATCCTATTCAAAATCCCGACGTTTTACCAAGACGTCAAAAAAAATAATACAAGCTACACTATTTGAGCTTTCCTTATTACATAGCTAAAAGATACTTATTCTCTAAAACAAGCAATAATGCAATTAATATAATTACCATTATTGCTTCTTTTGGTGTAATAGTAGGCGCTTTGGCTTTGTTTGTGATTTTATCTGGTTTTTCTGGTCTTAAAACTTTTAGTTATAGTTTACTAGATGTGTCAGATCCTGATATAAAAATAACTTCAGTTAAAGGAAAGTCATTTTTTATAAATGATACGCTTCAAAAAAAGCTAAACACTAATTCAGAAATTTCTGAATATACCAAAGTAATCGAGGAAAGAGTTTTTTTAGAGTATAACGAAAAAACCGAAATTGCTTACATAAAAGGTGTTGAAGAAAACTACACTAATATTTCTGACATTGATTCTTCTTTAAGTGTAGGAAGTTGGTTGTACAAAGAGTTTGAAAATACTGCCGTTATTGGTAGAGGAATTTCAAATAAACTTTCTTTGGGTATTTTAAATTACGGCGCTCCTTTAAAAATAATGGTGCCAAAACCAGGTAAAGGATTTGTAAACCCTAGAAATCCGTTTTATAAAATTGAAACACAAATTGTAGGTGTTTACATGGGTACAGAAGACTTTGAAAATAAATTTGTTTTTACTTCTATAGACCAAGCGAGAGGTTTACTAAGGTTTAAAGAAAATCAAATATCTGCAATAGAAATTAAACTAAAAGATACAAACATAGCAGATAATGTTGCTGAAAGTTTAAGTAATACACTTGGTGATGCATTTAAGGTACAAACTAAAGCACAGCTAAACGAAGTATTTTATAAAGTGATTAATACAGAGAATTTTGTTTCTTATTTAATATTTACGCTAATAGTAATTATCGCTTTATTTAATGTAATCGGAGCAATAATTATGATGATTATTGATAAAAAGCAAAACCTAAAAACCCTTTTTAGCTTAGGTGCAACCATTAAAGAAATAAAGAAAATATTTATTCTTCAAGGGTTTTTACTAACTTTCTTCGGAATGTGTATTGGCTTATTTTTAGGAATAATTTTAGTATTTATTCAAAAGAAATTCGAACTATTTATGATTGTACCAAATTTAGCGTATCCTGTTGAATTTAGGTTTCTAAATTTACTAATCGTTTTTTGTACCATTACAGTTTTAGGTTATATAGCAGCTAAAATTGCAAGTAGTAGAATTTCAAAAGAGTTTATAGAAAAGTAGTAAATTCTATTTAATTTCAGGTATAATAGCATTCCCAAACTTAGCCTCAACTTCATCAAACGCTGCAAATACATCTTTTGCATCATCCGAAGTTACCATTTTCATTCTATATTCTTTAAAATGCGGAATTCCTTTAAAGTAGTTTGTGTAATGTCTTCTTGTTTCAAAAACACCAAGAACAGGCCCTTTCCAATCAATAGACATTTGTAAATGTCTTCTTGCCATTTCTACACGTTGTGCAATTGTTGGCTTTTCTAGATACTTTCCGGTTTTAAAATAATGTTTTACTTCGTTAAAAAACCACGGATATCCGATAGCAGCTCTACCAATCATACAGCCATCTAAACCATAAGAATCTCTCATTTCCATCGCTTTTTCTGGCGATGTTACATCTCCGTTTCCAAAAACAGGAATGTGCATTCTTTGGTTGTTTTTTACTTCGGCAATTGGTTTCCAATCGGCTTCACCTTTATACATTTGCGCACGAGTTCTACCATGTATAGCAATCGCTGCACAACCAACATCTTGCAAACGTTCTGCAACTTCTACAATTCTTATAGAATCATGATCCCAACCCAAACGGGTTTTTACAGTAACAGGTAAATTTGTGTGTTTTACCATAGCTTCTGTTAAAGAAACCATTAGGTCGATATCTTTTAAAATACCTGCACCTGCACCTTTAGAAACTACTTTTTTAACAGGACAACCAAAATTAATGTCTATAATATCTGGATTCGATTTTTCTACAATCTCTACCGTTTTTAGCATAGATTCTAGATTTGCACCAAATATTTGAATACCAACAGGACGCTCTTTCTCGTAAATATCTAATTTCATAACGCTTTTTGCTGCATCACGAATTAAACCTTCCGAAGAAATAAATTCTGTATATACAACATCTGCTCCGTTTTCTTTACAAAGTGCTCTAAACGGAGGATCTGAAACATCTTCCATTGGTGCTAATAAAAGTGGAAATTCTGGTAATTCTATGTTGCCTATTTTAACCAAAGTAAATTATTTTTTTGCAAAATTAGTGTTTTTATTTGTCAGAACCCAAATTCCGTAAAAACCTAATAAAAGTTCTGCAATTGTACCAAATTGATAACCAAAAGTTGGTACGCCATCAAAAACAAAACTAAGCAACCTACCAAACCCTAAACCAAGCATAAATATAGCGTTAGTAATCAATGCAGTTTTTAAATATTCATTTTTAAAAACACCTAAAACCCATAGTAAAGAAAAACCTAAATACAAACCCATAACTGCTTTAAAAAAATTGTGTTCGTCTATTGTTTGTAGTTGAATGTCGAATTGTAGACCAGGATTAAATCCGTAGGTAAAAGAAACAGGTACAACAATTAATACAGATATTATTAAATGTATTTTTGTAAAATAATCTTGTTTTATTTTAAACATTAAAATTGAATTTCTTTTTCGATTTTCTCTTGATTTCTTTTTACAACAACAATGCTTTTATCACCTTTTTTAAATACCGACAAAGCACGCATATAACTCATCATGTCAACAACAAGACTATCTCCTAATTTTAAAACAATATCGCCTTTTTGTAAACCAGCTTTTTGTGCAGGTTTTTCTTCGGATATTCCATCGATACGCATTCCTCTTCCATCATACATATAATCTGGTATAACGCCCATGCCAACTTTAAATCTAGGAGTATTTTTACCTTCGTTTTTCGTTTTTGTAAAGACAAGTTTTCCGTCATCATTTAAGTCAGAAATAATATTAAAAATATAATTACTGATGGTTTCCATTCCTTTATAATTCAGTTTTTCTGCATCATCTCCAGGTTTGTGATAATCTTCATGTTGTCCAGTAAAAAAATGTAAAACGGGTATATCTGCTAAATAAAAACTTGTATGATCGCTTGGACCAACACCAGATTCTTGCTCGATTAATTTAAAATTTTTGTTGTTTGATTTTAAAGTTTGATTAAAAATAGGCGAAGTTCCGGTACCATAAACAGCTAATGCCGAATCTTGTTTTAAACGCCCAACCATGTCCATATTAATCATGTAAGAAACTTTTTTTGTATCTATTGTTGGGTTTTTTACAAAATAGTTAGAACCTAAAAGCCCCATTTCTTCTCCAGAAAAAGCCATAAACAAGTAATTATTATTATTTAAGTTTTTCTGTTTTAATCTATCGGCTAAATGTAATAAAATGGCGATGCCAGAAGCGTTGTCGTCTGCGCCATTATGTATTGCTTTCATAGAATCTCTATGCAAAGAGTCATCGCCACCATAACCTAAATGATCGTAATGAGCGCCAATAATAATTGTATTTTCTACGTTGTTATCTAAATAAGCAATAACATTATTTCCGGTGATTGTTCCGTCTCCGTTTACATCAAATTTTACTTCTTCATGCGGATTCGTTTTTGGTTTAAAGGTAAAAGGTTGTATAAATCCGTTGGTACCTTTTGGTAATAATTCTAACTCTTTAAAACGATTTTTTATGTATGTAGCAGCAGCTTTTTCTCCTTTAGTTCCTGTTTGTCTTCCTTCCAATTCATCCGAAGCTAAATAAGAAACATCTTTTTTTAAATTATTTTGAACCGTTTTATGGGGTTTACAGCAAATTATTAAGCATAAATTTAAAAGTAAGAGAATGTTTTTCATGGTGTTAAGTTTGGTTATACAAAATTAGAGAAATTATATTGATATTATATAACAGGTGTGTTTTGCAATGTGACACTTCAATTTTAATTGTAAAAATCTTTTTTTATTAATATCTTATTGGTTTATAAACCTAAAATCTAAAGCTATTGGGAACAAAAGAGAATATTTTAAGAAAAATTAGAATTTTAATTACAAATCAATTTGATTCACCAGAAGAAGCATTTGCTTTTTTTGATGCAGATGGTGACAAAGAATTAAGAAAATCTGAAATAAAAAAGTTACTAAAAGCAGCCGAAGTAAGTGGTTTTTTAAGAGGAATTGTAGCTAATGAGTTGTTAAAAGGATATGATAAATCTAGCGATGAGACTATAAGTTGGGACGAATTTAAAGTAGCAATTGCTGAATTAGAAACAGATATATAATTTCAATGAAAAAAATAAAAAAAGTACAATCAATTTCATTGTACTTTTTTTATTTGACAAGCTTTTTAAATAGCATATATTTGTAGGTTGAAAGCAGTTAGAAAACGAAGTATGAAGAATATTAGAAACTTTTGCATTATCGCGCACATTGATCATGGTAAAAGTACATTAGCAGATAGGTTATTAGATTATACTGGCTCTGTAACTGAGCGTGAAAAGCAAAATCAGTTATTAGATAATATGGATTTAGAGAGAGAACGTGGTATTACCATTAAATCTCACGCAATTCAAATGGATTATATTCATAAAGGAGAGCAGTTTGTGTTAAATCTAATTGATACACCAGGTCACGTAGATTTTTCTTATGAAGTTTCTAGATCTATTGCTGCTTGTGAAGGTGCTTTGTTAATTGTAGATGCTGCACAAAGTATTCAAGCGCAAACAATTTCTAACTTATATTTAGCTTTAGAGAACGATTTAGAAATTATTCCGGTTTTAAACAAGGTAGATTTACCTTCTGCAAATCCAGAAGAAGTAACAGACGATATTGTAGATTTATTAGGTTGTGATCCAGAAGAAGTAATACACGCAAGTGGTAAAACTGGTTTTGGTGTAGATAACATTTTAGAAGCAATTATCGATAGAATTCCTGCACCACAAGGAGATCCAGAAGCGCCGTTACAAGCACTTATTTTCGATTCTGTTTACAATTCTTATAGAGGTATAGAAACGTATTTTCGTGTTTTAAACGGAGAAATTAAAAAAGGCCAAGAAATAAAATTCATGGCAACAGGTAAAAACTATTTTGCAGATGAAGTTGGTACTTTAAAATTAGAGCAAGTAGTTAAAAAATCTGTAAAAACAGGTGATGTAGGTTATTTAATTACAGGAATTAAAACTGCAAAAGAAGTAAAAGTAGGAGATACAATTACAGATGCGCACAAACCTACAACAGAAACTATTGATGGTTTTGAAGATGTAAAACCGATGGTTTTTGCTGGTATTTATCCTGTTGATACAGAAGATTACGAAGAATTGCGTTACTCTATGGAAAAACTGCAATTAAACGATGCCTCTTTGGTGTTTCAGCCAGAAAGTTCTGCAGCTTTAGGTTTTGGTTTTCGATGTGGATTCTTAGGAATGTTGCACATGGAAATTATTCAAGAACGTTTAGAGCGTGAGTTTAACATGACTGTTATAACAACGGTGCCAAACGTTTCTTACCACGCATACACAAAGAAAAATCCTGACGAAGTTATTATTTTAAATAACCCAACAGACTTGCCAGATCCGTCTAGATTAGATAGAGTAGAAGAGCCATTTATAAAAGCTTCTATTATTACAAAATCTGATTTTGTTGGCCAAGTAATGAGTTTGTGTATTGAAAAAAGAGGACAAATTACAAATCAAACATATTTAACAACACAACGTGTAGAGTTAATTTTCGAAATGCCATTGGCAGAAATTGTTTTCGATTTTTATGATCGATTAAAAACTGTTTCTAAAGGTTATGCTTCTTTTGATTATCATCCTATTGGTATGAAAGAATCTAAACTTGTAAGAGTAGATATTTTGTTAAACGCACAACCTGTAGATGCGCTTTCTGCACTTTTACACGCAGACAACGCATATACAATTGGTAAAAAGATTGTTGAGAAATTAAAAACTTTAATTCCTAGACAGCAGTTTGATATTCCAATTCAGGCAGCAATTGGAGCAAAAATTATTGCGCGTGAAACCACAAAAGCATTACGTAAAGATGTTACTGCAAAATGTTATGGTGGTGATATTTCTAGAAAACGAAAACTTTTAGAAAAGCAGAAAAAAGGAAAAAAGAGAATGCGTCAAGTAGGTAATGTAGAAATTCCGCAAGAAGCATTTATGGCAGTTTTAAAATTAAATGATTAATATTTTTTCTAATGAACAAATTTAAAATTATTGGTGTTATAGCTTTAGTAATAGCTTTTGCAATAATGTTTGTTTTTAAATTAGAAAATGATTCGTTAGATTTTTTAGCAGGAATTTTAACTGCGCTAGGAATTGCCTTTACATTTGGTATTTTACCTAAAAAGAAAAAATAATACACATAATAAAAAACCTTCTTAATTTTAAGAAGGTTTTTTATTATTAGTTTATACGTGATTTTGCTGAAATATAAAAAAGAGTTTTAATTATCAATATTTATTCTATTTTCTTCATCATTATTAGTATTTCTTTTAGCTTTTTTCTTACCGAATTTAGAACCAAAACTATAGACTAATCTTAACTGTACATTTTGTCTAGAACCATTACTTTCTACATCTGCAATACCATTACCGTAATCGATGTTACCTACAAAACCTCGATTTAGCATTTTATTAAAGCCAAGATTTACTTTTAGTTTGTCGTCTAAAAACTTTTTTCCAAAAGAGAAATCTAATTCAGCTAACCAGTCTACTTCTATTTGCCCTTCTAATGCACCGGTTCCGTAGTTTCCACTTAATTCAAAATTCACATCCCAAGGTAATTGATAGCTTGCCTGCACAAACCAAATTAAATTCCATTTATTTAAATCAACGCCATACGTAGATGATTTAAAATCTGTGTTTGTCACAATTATTCCTGTATAACCTTCTAATCCTTTTGTAAGGTTTAAAGGAGCAAATAATCTAAAATTCCAGTTAGCATTATTTTCTACATTTACATCTTGTTGTCTTATTTGTGCTGTTGTATTGTCTTGACTTATCAACTGAAAAATAACATCGTCTGTTTTACTATAACCAACTGTAAAAAATGGTTGCCCATCATAGGTTAAATTAAATTGATAATTGTTTGTGTAAGCTGGAGTTAAATTAGGGTTTCCTTCACCTGCAGAATAAGGGTCTAAAAAAGTAGCGAAAGAATTTAGACTACCATAAGAAGGTCTTTGAATTCTGTAGCTGTAAGAAACACTTGCACCTAAAACATCGGTAATTTTTCTACTAACAGAGGCACTAGGAAAAAGTTTTTTTATGGGTCTTTTTTGTATTTCAGATGTTAAGTTCCCGTCTTTTAAGAAAGTAGATCTTCCGTCTGTATTACTATCCTCATATCTTAATCCACCAGAAAAAGACCATTTACCTAGAGTTGCATTTACTTTAGAGTATAAAGCAAAAATGGTTTCATCAATAACAAATCTGCTACTTGCTTCTTCATTTTTTTCGAAATTTCCATTATTTTCTTCAAAAGTTTGTAGATCGTTATCTGTTTTTACATCGGCAAATCTAGAACCTGCACTAATTTTAAGGTTTTCAGAAATTGTTTTAGAATAATCTACTCGATAGGTTTTTATATTATACGTACCATCTTGAATATATTTTCTATCATCAAAAGTGATGGTGCTACCAGCAGTATCATAAAGTGTATTTGTATTGTCGTTTGTAAAATCTACATAATTAAAATCTATTACTAACTTATCTGTATCTGTTTTATATTCGTAATACGGGTTAATGTTATAATTTGTTCGTTGTCTGTCGAAATAATTTTCAGAAAATAAGGTGTTTCTATTATTTTCATCAGAAATTATAGTTTTACTACTTGCGGTTCTAGTAGAGTTTCTACTATTAAATCTTCCGCCAATACCAATAGAATGGTGTTCATTTAAAAAATAATCTAGACTTCCGCTAATTGCGAAGTTATCAGGATCGTAAGGTTCTTTGGTAACTTGGTCGTAAGTTTCTGAATTTACAGTTCTTACCAAAAATAAATCGTCTCGCCATGTTGGTTGAGAATAATTTACGCTTGTTTGCCAATTTAGTTTGTTTTTGTAACTAGCAATAGAAAAACCAGAACCCCATTCTAGGCCTTCATCTTCACCAATCCAAGAATTTACGCTACCATGTGTTCCTAATTTTACATTTTTCTTAAGAATGATGTTTACTATTGCACCAGAACCAGAAGCTTCGTATTCTGCACCAGGTTGTTCTACAACTTCTATTTTTGCAATATTATCTGCAGGGAAATCACGTAGAAGTGTTTCAACATCCATATATTCTGTTGTTTTTCCGTTGATTAAAATTCTAACTCCACCATTGCCAGCAATAGAAATACCATTATTAGTAACTAGAACACCAGGTATTTTACGCATAACGTCTTGTAAATTGGTGTTAGTCATTTCCGATTTTTCTAAATTGACTATTAGTTTTTCTGCAGTTTGTTTTATAACCGGACGCTTACTTTTTATAACAACTTCATTTAAACTAGTGCTTTTTTCTATAAGAGAAGCGTTAAAAGTTTTGTTTTCTTTTAGGTCGAAACCTGCTATTTTTTTTGTTTCAAAACCTAAAGAAGAGATTTCCATTTTATAATTGCCAGGTTTCAATTTATTAAAAGTATAGTTTCCTTCCATATCAGAAACTGTTCCTTTTGGTGTTTCTTTAGTGTCTAAGTTATACAATATAATATTTGTAAAAGGTAAAGGTTGGTTTTGGTTATCGGTAATTTTACCGGAAATTCTATGTTGAGAAAAAGTTGCGAAAATTCCGAAGAAAAAAATAAAATAGTAAGTTGTTAGTTTCATGGGTTGGTTTTTATAGATAGACTATCTAAAGTTTTATTTGTTACGATAACAAGACGCTTTCATCTGTAAAAAGGTTTCCTGAAACAAAAAAAACCTTGATTTCTCAAGGTTTTTAATAATCATAAATTAATTTAAAAAAAATTAATCTCTACTTCCTAAAATTCGCATTCCCCAATATAATAGCATTGCTAAAGAGCCTAAAGCAGCAACTAAATATGTTCTTGCAGCCCATTTAAGTGCGTCTTCAGAACCTGCATATTCTTCTTGAGAAACCATGTTTTTATTTTTTAACCAAGCCAAAGCTCTATTACTTGCATCATATTCTACAGGTAAAGTTACAAAGCTAAATATTGTTGCTAATCCCATAAATATTAAACCTGCTATAGCAATGTATAAACCAATACCTGGTGCACCAGATGCTGCTCCCATAACTAAACCACCAATTACTAACCATTGCGAGAATTTTGATGTAACACTTACAATGGGTACTAGTTGAGATCTCATTTTTAAATAGCTGTAGGCTGTTGCGTGTTGTACTGCATGACCACACTCATGAGCAGCAACAGCAGCTGCAGCCGCATTTCTTTGGTTGTAAACCCCTTCACTTAAATTAACTGTTTTGTTTTGTGGATTATAATGATCTGTTAACATACCAGGTGTAGAAATAACTTTTACATCAAAAATACCATTATCTGCTAACATTTTTTCAGCAATTTCTGCACCACTTAAGCCATTTCTAAGTTGTACTTTTGAGTATTTTTTAAATTTACTTTTTAAAGTATTACTAACTAGCCAACTCACTAAAGAGATTGCACCAATTAAAATATAAAATCCCATCATAATTTATAAAGTTTTAAAATTGTATATCATTTTTGTTTGATAAATTTACAACATAAAGTATTCCAATTTATATTTTGGAACTTAAAAATGACAAAATGGCAAATAAACCAAAGATTTTAATTGTTTATACAGGTGGTACAATTGGTATGATTAAAGATTATAAAACAAATGCTTTAAAGGCTTTTGACTTTAGTCAGATTATTAATAAAATACCAGAATTACAACAATTAAATTGTGAAATAGAAAGTATTTCTTTTGATGAGCCTATAGATTCTTCTAATATGAATACCAATTATTATGTTGATATTTTAGATATTATAGAAGCTAATTATAATTTATTTGATGGTTTTGTTGTTTTAACGGGTTCAGATACGATGTCTTATACATCTTCTGCAATTAGTTTTATGATAGAAAATTTACAAAAACCGGTAATATTTACGGGTTCGCAATTACCTATTGGTGATTTGAGAACAGATGCAAAAGAAAATTTAATAACAACTATAGAAATTGCGGCAGCAAGAAAAGATAATAAACCAGTTATAAGTGAAGTTTGTTTATACTTTGAATATAAACTATATAGAGCAAATAGAACAACAAAAATTAGTGCAGAACAGTTTGAGGCTTTTGCTTCTATGAATTATCCTGCTTTAGCAGAAAGTGGAGTGCATTTAAATTTTAATGAGCATTTATTACCCGAAGTTTCTAATACAAATACGAATTTAGTAATTAGAAAAAAGTTAGTTACAGATGTTGTTATACTCAAACTTTTTCCTGGAATAACAGAAAATGTTGTAAAGGCTATTTTAACTATTAAAAACCTAAAAGGGGTTGTTTTAGAGTCTTATGGCTCTGGAAATGCACCTAATAAACCGTGGTTTTTAAATTTAATTGCCTCAGCAATACAAAGTGGTATAAAAATTGTTAATGTAACACAGTGCTCTGGAGGCAGTGTAATTTTAGGTCATTACGATACAAGTGTTGGTTTAAAAGAATTAGGTGTAATAGGTGGTTTAGATATTACAACAGAATCTGCAATTGCAAAGTTAATGTACTTATTAAGTGAGAATTTAACTGAAATTGAATTTAAAAAGTATTTTCAAAAATCTTTAAGAGGAGAAATTAGTTCGAAGTAATTTTAATGTTAAAAAAACCAATCTCTCGAAAAAAAGATTATTTTTACATAAAATAGATTGATTTTTTTTTGAGGGACAACAAATTTTTTGTTACTTGCCACTCAATAAAAAATAAATGAGTTGTTAAATTCTTTCTCAAAAAAATTAAAAGAAAATAACAATTGTTTATTTGAAGCGAAAATTTATATATTTAACCCGTTAACTATTAAAAATTAATTATAACAGAGATGAAAAAAGTAGTAAATGTCCTATCTGTAACAGGATTCATGTTTTTTGGAGCTATTCAATCAACTTTTGCACAGGAAGCAGCAGCAGAGTCAAAAACTTTTCACCAAATTTTAAAGGAAAACTTTATTGATGGTGGTCCAGGATTTATGGGAATTGTATTAGTAGCCTTAATCTTAGGTTTAGCAATTGCAATTGAAAGAATTATTTATTTAAACTTAGCAACTACAAATACTAAAAAATTAGTAGCAAATGTAGATGATGCTTTAAGTTCTGGTGGTGTAGAAGCTGCAAAAGAGGTTTGTAGAAATACAAAAGGGCCTGTTGCATCTATTTTTTACCAAGGTTTAGATAGAGTAGATGAAGGAGTAGATGCAGCTGAAAAAGCAGTTGTTTCTTATGGTGGAGTTCAAATGGGACTTTTAGAGAAAAACGTTTCTTGGATTTCTTTATTTATCGCGTTAGCACCAATGTTAGGTTTCATGGGTACTGTAATTGGTATGATTGGAGCATTTAACGATATTGCTGTAGCAAATGATATTTCTCCAGCGGTAGTAGCAGGTGGTATTAAAGTAGCATTATTAACTACAGTATTTGGTTTAATTGTTGCTATTATATTACAAATCTTTTATAATTACATCGTATCTAAAATTGATGGAATTGTAAACAACATGGAAGATGCATCTATTCAATTAGTAGATTTATTAGTAAAATATAAAAAATAAAAACTAGTACAATGAAAAGCAATAAAATATTAAATATTATTATAGCTGTAGTTGCATTAGTAGGTGCTTTCCTTTTCATAAAAATATTTATGGAAGATAGTGAGGCAATTGAAACTGATGTTGATTTACAAAATAGTGTGGTAAGTCCTATTATTTATTATTCGACTTTCTTACTTATTGCAGCAGTAGTAATCGCAGTAGCACTTTCTCTATGGAGTTTAATTAGAAACCCAGAGAATTTAAAGAAAACATTAATGGGACTTGCAGTTCTAGGTGTTTTATTAGTAATTTCTTATTTCTTATCTGATTCTGAAGCAGTAATAAACGCAGCAGGAGGAATTAGTGAAGGAGGAGAAGCAGGGTCCGCAACCAATAAATGGGTGGGAGCTGGTATATGGTACAGTATAATTTTAGGAGGTATTGCTTCTTTATTTTTCGTGTACGATTTAGTTAAAGGATTAATAAAATCATAAAATTATGGCAAGAAGAGAGAATCCAGAAATTAATGCAGGTTCTATGGCAGATATTGCCTTCTTGTTATTAATCTTCTTTTTAGTAACAACTACCATGAATGTAGATTCTGGTGTTTCTAAAAAGTTATCTGAAAAACCGCCAGAGGATTACGTTCCGCCAGTTATTAAAGAAAAAAATATTTTCGAGGTTAATATTAATAGAGATAATGATCTTCTTGTAGAAGGAGACAGAATGGATATTAAAGACCTTAAAGAAGCTGCAATGGCTTTTATTGATAACGGTGGAGGTGAAGGAAAAATTGATGAAGGAGTGAAAACAGGACCTTGTACTTATTGTCAAGGTGAGAAAAGTCCTTCTTCTTCAGATCATCCTAACAAAGCAATTATCTCGGTTCAGAGTGATAGAGGAACAGAGTATGGTACCTATTTAAAAGTTCAGAACGAACTAATTAAGGCTTATTCAGAATTACGTAATAGACTTTCAAAAGAACGTTACGGTATACCTTTTCCAGAGTTAGAGGAGGCTTATAAAGATGACAGAAGTAACACAGAATTGAAGAAAAAAGTTGAGGATATCAAAAAAAGTTATCCAGAAATTATTTCTGATGCTGAACCTACTTCAAATTAATTTTTAAAACACAACAATATGTCTAAATTCGGAAAAAAGAAAAAAGGAATGCCAGCAGTAAACACTGCAGCTTTACCAGACATCGTTTTTATGTTGTTATTTTTCTTTATGGTAACTACTACCATGAGAGAAACTGATTTAAAAATTGAGAACCCAAGATTACCTAATGCTACAGAAGTTAAAAAACTAGAGCATAAAAGTCTTGTAAGTACAATTTATGTTGGTAAATCGAAAGATGCAGCTAGACATGGTACTGGTTATAATAGAATACAATTAAATGATAAAATAGCAACTGCAGATGATGTACCTGCTTTTATCATTAACGAGAGATCTAAAGTATCTGAAGCAGAAGTGCCATTTATGACTACTTCTATTAAAGCAGATAAAGAGTCTAGCGTTGGTACTATTATTGATATTAGATTAAAATTAAGAGATGTAAATGCTCTTAAAATTAGTTATTCAGCATCTCCGGGTGATAACAACTAAATTTAATATATAAATTTCAAAAAAGGGTAATTCTTAGAATTACCCTTTTTTTGTTTTATATTTAAATAATTTTTTCAAAATAATGTAATTTTATATTCGTTAATCTTTTTATGAAATTAATAGTTTTACATAGTATTATAATTCTTTGTTGCTTTTCTATTTACAGCCAAAAGGACTCTTTAAATATACGCGATTATTATGCTGATGATCAATTGTATTTGTCTGTTCATTATAGTCAATTAAGTGAGCAACCTTCAACAATTTCAAAAAGTAATTTTTCGTACTCATTATCTACTGGATTTATAAAGGATATCATATTAAATAAAGATGGAACTTTGGCTATAGGTTTAGGAATAGGTTATGGATACGATTATTTTAGCCATGAATTAAAAGTTGACGAATTTAATGATGAAACTCTTTTCTCAACAGCATCAGATCTTATTAATAATAAATTTAAAGTTCACAATTTAGAATTTCCTTTAGAGTTTAGATGGAGAACTTCTACAGCAAAAAAATACAGTTTTTGGCGTATTTATACAGGATTAAAACTCTTATATAATCTTTCTAACAAGTTTGATTATACTACTTCTAATTCAAATGAAATATCCTACAAGAATTTAAATAGTTTTAATAATTTACAATACGGATTAACTTTTTCAGCGGGCTATGATGAGTTTAACATCAACATATTTTATGGCTTGACACCAATTTTTAAAGATGCATCTATTAATGGAGAAACCATAAACACAAAAGTTTTAAAGTTTGGTTTAATCTTTTACTTACTGTAACATATTATAGGTTATAACAGTAGAAAAAAAGCCCGTTAAGAAGCCAATATATACTTCTGAAGGATTATGTGCTTTTAAGAATAATCTTGCATTTGCAACGATGCCAGCTATCAAAATATTCACGATTATTACGAATGGAAAGTTACTGGAACTATTTATATCTATAATCAAAAAAAAAGCTGTAGAAATTCCTAAAGACAATAAGTGAATACTCGTTTTAATTTTAAAAATAAATAAAAAGTATAGTAACATTAATGCTGCGCTTGTAGCATAAAATAACAAGCTTATATCTTTCATTGAACCAATATTTGAAATAGTATTACCCAATAAATAAAATAAAATGATCATCATTGCAACGGGTAACTTTCTTTCTTTTATGGTGTGTGCATTAAAAGATTCTATCAGTTTTAATTTTTTAAATAATATTAAAATTAACAGAGGTACTAAATAAGTCATTACAAAAATTAGACTTAGTAGTGTAAGCTTTAAATTACTTGGATAATTGCTAGGTATAAGTATAAAGTATAGTAAAACGCCAATAGTTGGTATCACAATTGGGTGAAAAATTACAGATATTATTTTGTAAAATTTTTCCACTAAATTTCTTTTCTCAATCGAGCTACTGGTAAATCTAATTGCTCTCTATATTTTGCTACCGTTCTTCTTGCAATTGGATATCCTTTTTCTTTGAGAATTCCTGCAAGTTTTTCATCAGTTAATGGTTTCTTTTTATTTTCTTCGGCGATAACAGTTTCAAGTATTTTCTTAATTTCTTTAGTAGAAACATCTTCCCCCTGATCGTTTTTCATCGATTCTGAGAAGAATTCTTTGATTAATTTTGTTCCGTAAGGTGTAGAAACATATTTACTGTTTGCAACTCTAGAAACGGTTGAAACGTCCATGTCAATCTTATCAGCAATATCCTTTAAAATCATTGGTTTTAATTTACGCTCATCTCCTGTTAAGAAATATTCGTATTGATAATGCATAATCGTATTCATGGTTACTAACAACGTTTGTTGCCTTTGTCTAATAGCATCTATAAACCATTTTGCAGCATCTAGTTTTTGTTTTATAAAGTAGACTGCATCTTTTTGTGACTTAGATTTTACCGTAGATTCTTGGTAACCTTTTAGCATGTTGTTATATTCTCTAGAAACATGTAATTCTGGAGCATTTCTAGAGTTTAAAGTCAAGTCTAATTCTCCGTCTATTAACTTTATAGAAAAATCGGGTACAATTTGTTCTGCAATTTTATTATTACCAGCGTAAGAACTACCAGGTTTAGGATTTAATTTAGAAATTTCTTTGTTAACTTCTTTTAATTCCTCTTCTGAAATATTAAATTTTTCTTGAAGTTTCTTGTAATGTTTTTTTACAAAATGATCAAAAGCGTTTTCTAAAATTTCAATTGATAAACTTCTAAACTTTGTTTTATCTTTTGTTTTAAGTTGTATAATAAGGCATTCTTTAAGGTCTCTTGCACCAACACCTAAAGGATCTAATTTATGAACTACTTTCTTTAAAACTTTTATTACTTTTTCTTCTGTAGTAAAAACGTTTGCGGTAAAAGCTAAATCATCTACAAGATCTATAATTTCTCTTCTTATGTAACCACTATCATCTATACTTCCTACTAAAAATTCTGCTATCGCTCGTTCTTCATCATCGAGGGTAAAAGTATTTAATTGGTTTTTTAAAGATTGATGAAAACTTGTACCGGCGGCATAAGGCACGTTTTTATCTTCATCGTCTGCAGAATAATTATTAGCTTGAGTTTTATAGTTTGGTATTTCGTCGTCGCTTAAATATTCATCAATATTAATATCTTCTGCTTCAATTTTTTCTGTACCAGCATCATCATATTCATTAGACAAATCATCATCTAAACTATCTGAATTCTCTTTACCTGTATCTAGCGCAGGATTTTCTTCAATTTCTTGTTTTAAGCGTTCTTCAAATGCTTGTGTAGGCAATTGAATTAACTTCATCAACTGAATTTGCTGAGGAGATAATTTTTGTAATAATTTATAATTTAGACTTTGTTTTAGCATTATTCTTCTTTTAATTTACCTGAAGAGTAGAAATAATATTTGTTATTATGTTTTATTTTATTAGTAGCAGAATTTATTGTAATTCTATTTTTAGAATCTTTTATTAGCGTTTTACCAGTTTTATGATCTAGTAAACTATAATTAGAATTTTTAACTAAGATAATCAATTTTACATTTCTATAATAGGTAACGATATCGTATTTAACATCTGCAATTAAATTTCCATCATATATTAATCCTGCTTTCCCTTTTTTAGTGATTTTGTATAGTTTGGTTGTAAGGTTTTTACTGTTATTAAAATCTTTTACGGTTATTTTACCATTACTACTGTATGCTGTATACTTTTTATTTTGCTCGTTATAGCCAGAAATAAAATTGTTATAAACACGAACTCTATCATATTTTGTTGGCACAATTAATTTACCAGTGTTAATATTTATTAAACCGTATTTATTATCATTTTTTGTCTTTAAATAAATAGCATTACTTAAATAATAATCATTAAAATTATATTTGGTAACATCTGTATTTGTCTTAAACTTTATATTTCTGATAATTTTCTTATCCGAAGATGTTAAAAGATATTGTGTTTTAGATAATTGATGAATTTCTTGATAAACAGGTTTAATAAGATATTTATCAAAATAAGAATCGTAAACACCCCATAAATTATTTTCTTTAACTGTATATAAGTGATAATTACTTTTGGTACTTACTTCATCAAATTTTATTGGTATAATAGCTTGTTCGTCTAGGTTTATAACTCCTTTTTTGTTGTTTTTAACTACTAAATACTCGTTACTTCTATAACTGCCGAATTTATTAACCTCTTCATAATTATTTTTAAATAAATTTTCACCATCATTTGTTAGAATTGAAGGAACTCCGTTTTTTGTAACACTAAAATATTTATAACTAGAGCTGTAATCTATTTTGTCGTATACGATTGGTAATAAAATCTCTCCATTATCCTTATAAACTCCGTAGGCATCGTTTCTTTTAACCTTAATATTATCATCATAAACAGTAATTCTTTCAAAGTTTCCATTTAAAACAGGTTTACCATTGTAGTCTACAATTTCATAGTTACTATAGCTTCTAC
>JAHDHO010000013.1:21354-29343 GCA_020631275.1 Polaribacter sp.
TTTAAAACAGGTTTACCATTGTAGTCTACAATTTCATAGTTACTATAGCTTCTACCTAGTATAAAAAACTGTTTGTCTTTCTGAGAAGTTATGCTAGAAAATTCAAAAGGAATAATAATTTCTCCTTTTCTATCGATAACTCCATTTTTAGAATAATCTAAACTAGCAACTATTCTGTTTTTAGAAGAACTATATTTATTAATGCTTTTAAACATTGGTCTTACTAAAAGATTACCTTCATAATCTTGTAAACCATACAATTTGGTGCTATTGTTTTTTATAATATAGATTTCATTATCTATGTTACCTGTTAAAAAATGCTCTCCTTTTTTGTAAATATTTTTTACATTTCGTCTACTTCTACTATACGTATTGTCGGTTTCTGTTGATTCTATTATTGTTTCTTCGACTTCTACGACTTCTTGAGAAACAGATACGTTAGAAAATAGTATGCAAGTAATAAAGCTTAAAATATATATGTTCTTCATACTTAATTTTTAAAATTCAGCGTTTTGTGGTGTTCTAGGAAACGGAATAACGTCTCTAATATTTCCCATTCCGGTTGTAAATTGAACTAGTCTTTCGAAACCTAGGCCAAAACCAGAGTGAACTGCCGTACCAAATTTTCTTAAGTCTAAATACCACCAAAGTTCTTTTTCATCAATATTCATGGCCTTCATTTTTTCAACTAAAACATCATAACGCTCTTCACGTTGTGCACCACCCACCATTTCACCAATTCCAGGAAAAAGAACATCCATAGCTCTTACGGTTTTTCCGTCTTCATTTAAACGCATGTAAAAAGCTTTAATATTTGCAGGGTAATCAAACAAAATTACTGGGCATTTAAAATGTTTTTCAACTAGATAACGTTCGTGTTCAGATTGTAAATCTGCACCCCATTCGTTAATTGGAAATTGAAATTTTTTCTTTTTATTAGGTTTAGAATTTCTTAAAATATCGATTGCTTCTGTATAAGATACACGTTTAAAATTGTTATCTGCAACAAACTTTAATTTCTCTAACAAACCCATTTCGCTTCTTTGCAATTGAGGTTTTGTTTTTTCTTCTTGAGTAAAACGTTGGTCTAAAAATGCTAAATCTTCTTTACAATGCTCTAAAACATACGATAAAACAGACTTGATAAAATCTTCTGCAAGATCCATATTTCCGTCTAAATCCATAAATGCAACTTCTGGTTCTATCATCCAAAATTCTGCTAAGTGTCTAGTTGTATTTGAGTTTTCTGCTCTAAAAGTTGGCCCAAAAGTATACACTTTTCCTAAAGCCATTGCATATGTTTCTGCTTCTAATTGACCAGAAACTGTTAGGTTTGTTTCTTTACCGAAGAAGTCTTTAGAATAATCAATCTTACCATCTTCTGTAACTGGCGCTTTGTTATCTTCAAAAGAAGTAACTCTAAACATTTCACCAGCACCTTCTGCATCAGAACCTGTAACAATTGGTGTGTTTACGTAGTTAAAACCGTTGTCTTGAAAATATTTATGAACAGCAAAAGATAGTTTAGATCGCACTCTCATTACTGCACTAAACGTATTTGTTCTAACACGTAAATGTGCATTTTCTCTTAAAAATTCGAAACTATGTTTTTTTGGTTGAATAGGATATTCATCTGGATTAGAATCTCCAAGTATTTCGATTTCAGAAACTTGAATTTCTACAGATTGTCCTTTACCTTGGCTCTCTGCAATAACACCTTTTATAGATACTGCTGCACCAGTTGTAATTCTTTTTAGTGTTTCTTCGGATGTGTTTTCAAAATCTATTACACACTGAATATTATTAATTGTAGAACCATCATTTAAAGCAATAAAACGATTACTTCTAAAAGTTCTTACCCAACCTTTTATTGTTACCTCTTGTAAAACTTTACCAGATTCTAATAATTCTGCTACGTTATTATTCATCATCATCTTAATATATATTGTATTCGAAAATTGTCTTTTACTAATAAAGCAAATATACTTTTTTTTGAAGGATTAAGGGCAATTATTAGCGTTGAGTTAATCTGAAGATTTATTATAAACTTAAGTTTTTTTCTTCGAAAAACAAAAAACCAGACATTTAGAAATGTCTGGTTTTTTTATTTTATAAATAAATTTTTATTCTTCGATTTTATCTTCATTCGGAGGGAAAATTCTCATTTTAGGTTCTTTAAAAACTTTTTTATTTGCAATTTTCTTTTCAAAAGTAAGTAGCAAAGAAGGTAGCAAAAGTAAGTTAGAAACCATCGCTAAAAGTAAGGTTACAGAAACCAATCCACCTAGAGCAATTGTGCCACCAAAACTAGAAAGAGTAAACACTAAAAAGCCAAAAAATAAAACAATAGAAGTGTAAAACATACTTACACCTGTTTCTTTTAATGCTGAATATACAGAAGGTTTAATTTTCCATTTATTGGCAATAAGTTCTTGTCTGTATTTTGCTAAAAAATGAATAGTATCATCAACAGAAATACCAAAAGCAATACTAAATACTAAAATGGTAGATGGTTTTATAGGAATGTCTAAAAAGCCCATTAAACCTGCGGTGATTAATAAAGGCAACATGTTTGGTATTAAAGAAATTAAGATCATTTGTGGTGATCTAAACATCCAAGCCATAAATATTGCAATCAATAAAATTGCTAATGATAATGAAATAACTAAATTGTTTATTAAGTAATTTGTTCCTTTTATAAATACTAAGGCTTTACCGGTTAAAGAAACTGTATACTTTTCTTTTGGAAATTCTTTTGCAATTACAGCTTTTAATCTCTCTTGAATGATATCCATTTTATCGGTACCAATGTCTTTCATAAAAGTTGTAATTCTAGCATACCTTCCTGTAGAATCTACAAAGGTTTTAAGCATACCAGCATCGCTGTTAGAGTTTTTTGTGTAAGAAAAAATATAACTCTGCTCTTGATTTGTTGGTAACTGATAATATCTCGGATTTCCTTTATAATATGCCTGTTTAGAATACTTAACTAGGTTTACAACAGAAATTGGTTTCGATAATTCTGGAAAAGTCTCAATAGTTTCATTCAGTTCTTCCATCTTTTTTAAAGTTGAAAGTTTCATGACTCCTTTATCTTTTTTCGTATCAATTAAAATCTCTAAAGGCATAATACCACCAAACTCTTTTTCAAAAAAACGAATGTCTTTATAGAAATCCATTTTCTTAGGCATGTCTTCTATTAAACTACCAGAGACTCTAATTTTATAAACACCAATTATACCTAAAACAATAACAATAACTGTTGCAAAATAAATGGTAATTCTTTGGTTTTTCACCATTTTTTCCATCCAATTCACAACATTCTCAATCCATTTTTTTTCTAAATGGTTCAGGTGTTTTTTCTTAGGAAGTGGCATAAAACTATAAATGATAGGTATTATTAATAATGCCAAAATAAAGATACTAATTATATTTACAGAAGCTAGAATACCAAACTCTCTAAGTAAATTACTTTTTACAAATACAAACGTTGCAAAACCAGAAGCCGTAGTAATGTTTGTCATTAAAGTAGCGTTACCAATTTTAGAGATTACCCTTTGTAATGCTTTTGCTTGCTGACCATGCTTCTTTATTTCTTGTTGATATTTGTTGATAAGAAAAACAGCATTTGGTACACCAATAACTATAATTAATGGAGGAATTAATGCAGATAAAACCGTAATTTCATATCTAAACAATCCTATAAAACCGAAAGCCCAAATTACACCAATAAGAACAACTAAAAGAGTTATAAATGTCGCTCTAAAAGATCTAAAGAAAAAGAAAAATATGAGTGCCGTAATACCTAAGGCACCAACTACAAAAAGTAAAATTTCATCTTGAATATTTTGTGCATTTAAAGTTCTAATATATGGCATACCAGAAACTCTAACATCTAATTCATTTTCTTTTTCAAACTTTTCAATTGCAGGAATTAAAACATCAAAAATAAAATCTCTTCTCTGTGGTGTATTTATTATTTCCTTTTTAATATAAATTGCAGTTTGTAAGGTACCTGTTTCTTTATTATAAAGTAGATTGTCGTAAAAAGGAAGTTTTTCAAAAAGTTGTTTTTTTATTGCATTTACTTCTTCTTTGGTGGTCGGATTTTCTTCGTAAAGAGGTTCTAAAATAAATTTTCTCTTCTTTCTATCTGCTTTTAATTTTTGTACATCGGCAATAGAAACTGTAAAATCAATTTCTTCTCTGGCATCAAATTGTTCTACTAATTTATTCCAAGCATTAAATTTTTCTGGTGTAAATACGGTTGAATCTTTAACACCTAAGATTACTAAATTGCCTTCTTCACCAAAAATTTCTAAGAATTTATTGTATTCTAGATTTGCAGCATGATCTTCTGGTAAAAGATTTGCTTCGGTATATGAAAACTTCATATACTTCATTTGAGATGCTAAAAAAGCTGTAATTAATGCAATTATTAATAAAACCAGGTATCGGTTTCTTAATATTAAACCAGCTGCTTTTGTCCAGAAATTCATTTAAAAAAATTTCTGCAAAGGTAACTAATTTGAAGTTGGGTTTAAACCAAAAAAAAGGTGTTTTTATTAAAAACACCTTTTAAATTAACAGTTTTTAAACTGTCATAATTTCTTTTTCTTTAATTGCTAATTTTTCTTCTGTTATTTTAACATAAGAATCTGTTAGCTTTTGAATATCTGCTTCAGAGGCTTTTTTTAAATCGTCTGAAATATCTGTTTTCTTGATATCGTTATTTGCATCTTTTCTTGCATTTCTAATACCAATTTTAGCATTTTCAGCTTCTGCTTTAGCTTGTTTAGCTAAGTTTATTCTTCTTTCTTCTGTTAAAGGCGGTACATTAATCATTATAATATCACCATTATTCATTGGGTTAAAACCTAAATTAGCAACCATAATTGCTTTTTCTATAGGTTGTAACATATTTTTTTCCCAAGGTTGTATTGCAATAGTTCTAGGGTCTGGTGTACTTACGTTTGCAACTTGCCCTAACGGAGTTTGAGAACCATAGTAATCTACCATAACATTACCCAACATTGCAGGTGTAGCTTTACCGGCTCTAATAGTTCTTAATTCTTTTTCTAAATGAGCAATTGCATTATTCATTGCTTCTTTAGTTGTGTCTAATATAAATTCAACTTCTTCGTTCATCTTTCTAAATTTAAAGATTTTTCTTATTGATTATCAACAATAGTACCAATTTTTTCACCTGAAACTAATTTTAATAAGTTTCCGTTGGTATTCATGTCAAATACAATTATTGGTAATTTATTTTCTTCACTTAAAGTAAATGCAGTCATATCCATTACTTTTAAACCTTTTTCGATAACTTCTTTAAAAGTTATGGTGTCAAATTTAATAGCGTCTTTGTTTTTTTCTGGATCTTCATTGTAAACACCATCTACACGAGTTCCTTTTAATATCGCATCTGCATCTATTTCGATAGCTCTTAAAACTGCAGCTGTATCTGTAGTAAAATACGGGTTACCAGTTCCAGCACCAAAAATTACAACTCTACCTTTTTCTAAATGTCTAATCGCTCTTCTTTTAATGTATGGTTCTGCAATTTCTTTAATTTCTAAAGCTGTTTGCAATCTTGTATAAACACCTTCATCTTCTAGCGCACTTTGCAAAGCTAAACCATTAATACAAGTTGCTAACATACCCATATGGTCTCCTTGTACACGATCCATACCGTTTGCTGCACCAGCAACACCTCTAAAGATATTACCACCTCCAATAACAATTGCTACTTCAATACCTTTTGCTATTACTTCTTTAATTTCTTTGGCGTATTCAGAAAGTCGTTTTGGATCGATACCATATTGTCTTTCTCCCATAAGTGCCTCACCACTTAATTTTAAGAGTATTCTTTTATATTGCATAGTTTATTTTAAGAGTTGTGCAAAATTACGTTTTTTTTTTGATTTTCTTTTTTTGAAAATAAAAAAACCTCGTTATCAAATATTTGATAACGAGGTTAGAAAAATATGTTTTTTAGAATAAATTTATCCTAAAGTAACTCTTTTAAAAGTAGATACTTCTACATCACCAAACGTTTTAACGTATTGTGCAACAGTCTTCTTTTCATCTTTAATAAAAGATTGATCTAATAGACATTGTTCTGTATCTAAAGTAGTGTTGTCAGAAATGAATCTTTCCATTTTACCTGGTAAAATTCTATCCCAGATTTGTTCTGGTTTTCCTTCTGCTTTTAATTCTGCTTTCGCATCTTCTTCAGCTTTTGCTAAAACTTCATCAGATAATTGAGACATAGAAATAAATTGAGGAACATTTTTTAAAGTTTTTCCTAATCTACCTAATTCAATATTATCTTTTTCGATTACTGCAATTCTAGCTTCAGTTTCTGCAGCTACATAAGCAGGATCTAAATCTTTATAAGATAAAGTTGTTGCTCCCATAGATGCAATTTGCATTGCAAGATCTTTAGATAAAGTTTCGGCGTTATCTACAACAGCAGATAAACCAACTAATGCAGCAATTTTACCAATGTGAGTATAAGCACCTACGTAAGCAGCTTCTACTTTTTCGAAAGCAGTTATTTCTAACTTTTCTCCAATTACACCAGTTTGCTCAACTAATTTATCAGCAACAGTCATTCCTCCAAAATCAGCAGCTAAGAAAGATTCTTTGTCTGCGTAATTTAAAGCGATGTCTGCAAATTGACCACCTAAAGCTACAAAAGATTCGTTTTTACCAACAAAATCAGTTTCACAAGCTAATACGATTGCTACACCTTCTGTTTTAGAGTCATTAATTCTAGTTACTGCAACACCTTCTGTAGATTCTCTATCAGCTCTTTTTGCAGCAATTTTTTGACCTTTTTTACGTAAAATGTTTATTGCTTCATCAAAGTTTCCTTCTGCTTCTACTAATGCCTTTTTACAGTCCATCATTCCAGCTCCAGTTGCTTCTCTTAATTTTTTAACGTCAGCAGCACTTACTTTTACCATGTCACTTTTTTTTTATTTAGAAACTTAAGGTTTCTAATTAGTTATTAAATTATTTTTTTTCTTCTGTAGCAGCTTCTGCTTTTTTTGGAGCTTCTGCTTTTGCTTCTTTTACTTTTTCTTTATCTGCTTTTCTATCAGATAAACCTTCTGCAACTGCATCTGTAACAAAAGATAATACTTTGTCTATAGACTTAGAAGCATCATCATTTGCAGGAATTACGTAGTCTACTTGTCTTGGATCAGAGTTTGTATCTACCATTGCAAAAATTGGAATGTTTAATTTTTGAGCTTCAGCTACAGCAATGTGCTCTTTTTTGATGTCTACTACAAATAATGCACCAGGTAAACGAGTCATATCAGAAATAGAACCTAAATTCTTTTCTAATTTTTCTCTTTGACGATTAATTTGTAATTTTTCTCTTTTAGATAATGCATCAAAAGAACCATCAGTCTTCATTCTATCTATCTGAGCCATTTTTTTAACAGCTTTTCTAATAGTAACAAAGTTAGTTAACATTCCCCCAGGCCATCTTTCTGTAATGTAAGGCATGCTAACTGCTTTTGCTTTTTCTGCAACTATATCTTTAGCTTGCTTTTTAGTAGCAACAAATAAAATTTTACGTCCAGAGTTAGCAATCTTTTTTAAAGCTTCTGAAGTTTCTTCTATTTTAGCTGCAGTTTTATACAAATCGATGATGTGAACACCATTTCTTTCTGTATAAATATAAGGAGCCATGTTTGGGTTCCATTTTCTAGTAAGGTGTCCGAAGTGTACACCACTATCTAATAATTCTTGAATGTTTACGTTTGCCATTTTATAAATGTGTTTACTTTCTGTTTTGAAATCAATATATAAGTAGTCTTACGAGTCTTATATATTTAGATACTAAACTGTTTAATATTAATTGTTTGTAATAATAACAGTTCTCGATAAAATATAGTGCAAAATAAATTTTGCAAATATATTAACGTTTCGAGAATTGGAATTTTTTACGTGCTTTCTTCTGACCGAATTTCT
>JAHDHO010000205.1 GCA_020631275.1 Polaribacter sp.
TGTAATGGATAATAAAGTAATGATTGTTGATGAACAAACTGGTCGTATTATGGATGGTCGTCGTTATTCTGATGGTTTACACCAAGCAATCGAAGCTAAAGAGAATGTTAAAATTGAAGATGCTACGCAAACTTTTGCTACAGTTACACTTCAAAATTACTTTAGAATGTACCGTAAATTATCTGGTATGACAGGTACTGCAATTACAGAAGCAGGAGAATTATGGGAAATTTATAAATTAGATGTTGTAGAAATTCCTACAAACAGACCAATTCAAAGAGACGATAAAGAAGATTTAGTTTACAAAACTGCTCGCGAAAAATACAATGCCGTTATAGAAGATATTGTAAAATTAGTAGCAGAAAAAAGACCGGTACTTGTTGGTACAACATCCGTAGAAATATCAGAATTATTAGGTAGAATGTTACAAATGCGTAAAATTCCACATAATATTTTAAATGCAAAATTACACAAAAGAGAAGCAGATGTAGTTGCAGAAGCTGGTAAACCTGGTGTTGTTACAATTGCAACAAATATGGCGGGTCGTGGTACAGATATCAAACTTTCTGATGAAGTTAAAGCTGCTGGTGGTTTGGCTATTATTGGTACAGAACGTCATGATTCTCGTCGTGTAGATAGACAATTAAGAGGTCGTGCTGGTAGACAAGGTGATGTTGGTTCTTCTCAATTTTACGTTGCTTTAGATGATAATTTAATGCGTCTTTTCGGTTCTGATAGAATTGCAAAAATGATGGATAGAATGGGATTAAAAGAAGGTGAAGTAATTCAACACTCTATGATTTCTAAATCTATTGAAAGAGCACAGAAAAAAGTAGAAGAAAATAACTTTGGTATTCGTAAGCGTCTTTTAGAATATGATGATATTATGAACGCTCAAAGAGAGTTTGTTTATAAAAGAAGAAGAAATGCTTTAGATGGTAAACGTTTGCAATTAGATATTGCAAACATGATTTATGAAACTTGTGAATCAATAATAAATAATAATAAAGCTGCAAGAGATTATCAGAATTTCGAATTCGAATTGATTAAGTTTTCTTCAATGACTTCTCCTTTTTCAGAAGAAGAATTTAACAAGCTTTCAGAAAAAGAATTAGCAGATAAATTATACGAGCTTATAACAGAACATTACAAAAACAAAATTGAAAGAAATGCAGTTTTAGCTTTTCCTGTAATTAAAGATGTTTTTGAAAATGAAGGTGATCGTTATGAACGAATTGTAGTTCCTTTTACAGACGGTATCAAATCTTTACAAGTTGTTACAAACTTAAAAGAAGCGTATGAAAGTGAAGGTAAAAGTTTAGTTACAGATTTCGAAAAAAATATAACGCTAGCTATTATAGATGAAAACTGGAAAGAACATTTACGTAAAATGGATGAATTAAAACATTCTGTACAAAATGCATCTTACGAACAGAAAGATCCTTTATTAATTTATAAATTCGAAGCATTCGAGTTATTTAAGAAAACTGTAGATGAAATTAATAAAGAAGTATTATCATTCTTATTTAAAGGTGAGTTACCTACACAAGATTCTAATCAGATTTCTGAAGCAAAAGAAGTTAGAAGAGAAAGTTTAAACACAAGTAAAGCCGATGTTCAAAATACTACGGAGCAAGCTATTTCTAATTCTAGACAACAACCATCTGAACCTGTAGAAACAGTTGTAAGAGATCAACCTAAAGTTGGTAGAAATGAGCGTGTAACTATTAAAAACGTTATGAGCGGTGAAGAAAAAGTAGTAAAATTTAAACAAGCAATACCTTTAATTGAAAAAGGTGAATGGGTTTTGATAAACAATTAAAACACCTTATTATCATACAAAAAAAGCCGTTTAGATTTTTCTAAACGGCTTTTTGTTATTAGTGTATTATTAAATAAAGATTAGAATTTAGTATCCATTTTTAAATAATCTAAAAACTCTCTTTTTGTTTCTTTTTCGTTAAACTTACCACCAAACTCTGCAGTTACAGTAGAACTCTCGATATCTTTAATTCCTCTTGAGTTTACACACAAATGTTTTGCATCTATTACACAAGCTACATCGTCTGTACCTAATGCTTCTTGCATTGCCTGCACTATTTGCATGGTTAAACGTTCTTGTACTTGTGGTCTTTTTGCAAAATACTCTACAATTCTATTCATTTTAGAAAGACCAATAACCTTACCATCAGAAATATAAGCAACATGGGCTCTACCAATAATTGGTAATAAGTGGTGCTCGCAAGTAGAATAAACAACAATATTTTTTTCTACAAGCATTTCACCATAATTGTAATTATTATCAAACGTAGAGGCTTTTGGCTTGTTTTTAGGATCTAAACCCATAAACATTTCGTTAACAAATGCTTTCGCAACTCTTTTAGGAGTACCTTGCATACTATCATCTGTTAAATCCATACCAAGAGTGTATAGAATATCTTTTACACTTTCTTCTATCTTTGCTATTTTTTCTTCGTTAGAAATATCAAAAGCATCTGGTCTTACAGGGTTTTCTGCAGATGTTGCCACGTGATTTTCTCCTAAATCTTCAATTCTTTCGTCATTCATTTTGCTGTTCAATTCAAACATTTCATTCTTAATTATAGTGCAAATTTACGTCTTTGCAACGTATTATCTTAATTTCTTAATAAATTTAAACTATCAAACTATAATTTATTAAGCTTTTAATTCTGAAACTAATTCTTCTAAAGAAACATCATTCTGTTCACCAGAAATCATATTTTTTAAAGTAAAAATATCATTCTCAACTTTAGAAACAACAAATTCTATTGCTCTATTTGTTACGTATTTCCATTGTCGTTTTTGTGCCTTATTACTTTCACCTAAATCAGGATAAAACTCTGTTTTGATATTATGACTTCTTAATTCTTTAATAGCTTTCATTTTCAATAGATCTGACTCAGCATTAAAGTTTAGAAAAACAACCTTAGGCTTTGGTAAATCAACAGACTTAAATAATCCCAATTCTTCTAGCACTAAATAAATTCTATCTAATCCAAAAGAAATACCAACTCCAGAAACATCTTTTAAACCAAAGATTCCTGTTAAATCATCGTATCTTCCACCTCCACCAATAGAACCCATTTTTACACCTTCTGGCGCTGCCACTTCAAAAATTGCACCTGTGTAATAATTTAAACCTCTAGCTAAAGTTACATCTATTTCTAAATTAGCAGTTTCTAAACATAAACCTTCAATAGAATCTACCACAAAACGCAACTCTTCTACTCCGTTTGTTCCTTCTTCAGAACCTTCTAACATACTTTCAAGAGAAGCTAATTTATCTAAATTAGAACCAGAAAAATCGAATAATGGCTGTATTTTTTCGATAGCATCTTCAGTAATTCCTTTAGATAACATTTCTTTTACAACACCTTCTTTACCAATCTTATCT
>JAHDHO010000014.1 GCA_020631275.1 Polaribacter sp.
TATTAAAGGCGTTCTAGCATCATCAATTAAAACTGAATCTACCTCATCAATAATAGCATAATTTGGAGCTCTTTGTACTAAATCGTCTTTAGAACTAGCCATGTTGTCTCTTAAATAATCGAAACCAAATTCATTATTTGTTCCGTATGTAATATCTGCATTATATGCTTTTCTACGAGCATCAGAATTTGGCTGGTGATAATCGATACAATCTGTTGTAAAACCGTGGAATTCAAAAATTGGTCCCATCCAAGCTTTATCACGTTTTGCTAAATAATCATTTACTGTAACTAAGTGCACACCATTACCAGTTAGTGCATTTAGGTAAACAGGAAGGGTAGATACTAAGGTTTTACCTTCACCTGTCATCATTTCTGCAATTTTACCTTGATGTAGAACAGAACCACCAATTAATTGCACATCATAATGTACCATATCCCAGGTTACAGGTTTACCTGCGGCATCCCAAGAATTTGCCCAAATAGCTTTGTCTCCGTCTAATGTAACGTGATCTCTTTCGCCAGATAACTCTCTGTCATAAGGAGATGCAGTAACAACAATTTCTTTATTTTCTACAAAACGTTTTGCTGTTTCTTTAACTACAGCAAAAGCTTCTGGCATAATTTGCATTAATGTTTCTTCAGAAACTTTGTATGCATCGTCTTTTAAAGTATCAATTTCTGCATAAATTTCTTCTTGTCTGTCGATATCTGCAGTGACTGCTTCCTCTTCAAGAGCCGTAATCTGATCATCAAACTTCTTAGTAGACGTTTTAATTCTTTCTTTAAACTCGATGGTTTTAGCTCTTAATTCATCGTTAGTAAGTTTAGAAAAAGTTATTTCAAACTTTTTCACGTCATCTACAACTGGTTGTAAGATCTTTAAATCTTTCTGTTGTTTATCACCTACAAAAAGTTTTATTACAGAATTTAAAATACTCATTTATTTATATGTTTTTAGTAGCTAAAAAAAATAGCTTTATTATTTGGTTGTATATCAGGTTTTTATAATTGCCAAAATTTTATTTTCTTCTGTTAAAAAGAAAACAAAAAAAAAGCCTCTTTAGAGACTTTTATATTTTTGTTATTATGTTTAGTATTCATCCTCGTTCCAAAGATAATCATCTTCGGTTGGATAATCTGGCCAAATCTCAATAATCGAGTCGTATGCATCACCTTCATCTTCTATGTCTTGTAGATTTTCTACTACTTCTAAAGGAGAACCGGTTCTAATAGCATAATCTATTAACTCATCTTTGGTTGCTGGCCAAGGTGCATCTGCTAAATAAGATGCTAATTCTAATGTCCAATACATTTCTTATCGTTTAATTTTGTGCAAAAATAATTTTTTTGCTGAATTATGCAAGTCTTTTTTAAGAAATTTATTGTGAAGTAATTATTAAATTTTGTGAATCACTTAAAATTAGTGTTTTAAATTTAAAAAATTACATCAAATCGGTAAAAAAAGAACTTATTAATTTTTCTCTGGAATCCATTTAAATTCCTCTATCTGTAAGTCTTTAGACAATTTTCGTGCCAACACAAAAAGGTAGTCAGAAAGTCGGTTTAAATATTTTAAAATGTCATTATTTATTGTTTCTTGATCGTTTAACTCAACAGATAAACGTTCCGCTCTTCTACAAACACATCTCGCAACGTGACAAAATGACACAGCTTGATGACCTCCAGGTAAAATAAAATGGGTCATTTGTGGTAATTCTGCATCCATCTTATCTATTTCGGTTTCTAAAAAGAGAATTGAATTTTCATCAATTTTAGGAATATTCAATCGCTCTTTACCAGATTTTAATGTTTCTTTTTCTGGTGGAGTTGCTAGCATTGCACCTAAAGTAAATAATTCGTTCTGAATTTTTAAAAGTGAATTTTTAGTTTCTAAATCAATTTCTTGATCTTTAATTAAGCCTATATATGCATTAAGTTCATCTACGGTTCCGTAACTATCGATACGTAAATTGTATTTTTTAACTCTAGTTCCTCCAAATAGAGCTGTTGTACCCGCATCACCGGTTTTTGTGTATATTTTCATTGAGTTTTGTCTGAAATTAATATTTTCAAATTTACAAAAGTTATTGCTTTGAGTTTGCTAAACTCTAATTTTAAAATGTTCTTTTGCTTGTTCTTTTCTGAAAAATACGATTCCGAAATAAAATAAATCTACTGTAACAGTAACATTTCTATCGTTTTTTATTTCTAACCACGCTTCTTGCATTTCTTTGCTCCAATAAATGTCATCAAAAATAAATATTGATTCATTATGTATTGTTTGTAAACAATTATTGAAATATTTTAAAGTTGCTTCTTTAGTATGATTTCCATCAAAATAAATTAGATCGAATTTTCTATCATTTATTGATGTGAATAGTGTTTCGTCAAAATCACCAACAATAACTTTAATATTTTTAAAATTATTACTTTCAAAAAGGTTTTTAGCTATTTTACTTGTTTCTTGGCATCCTTCTAAAGTTGTAATTTTAGCTGAATTATTTGCAGTTTTTAATACAGATGTAGATAAACCAAGAGATGTACCAATTTCTAAAATATTTAAAGGCTTAAAATAAGCTACAATTTTTAAGAGAACAGAAGCTTTTTTATTCGAAATACCAGCAACTTTGGCTATTTTAGATACTTCCCTTTTATTACTTTTAAAGATTTTAGATCCCGAACCAAAATCTGTGACTTCGATTATTTTTTTATTGTCTAATAATTGCTGTTTAATTTTTTTGAATTCAATCCAATTTTTTTTACTTTTTTTAGTATACAAACCTTTGGTTACCAGTTTATATATAAAAGGGGAGTGAACACCATGTTGATTACTAGATTTTAGTAAAAATTGAAGATATTTTTTTTGTTGATACAGCATTATATATAAATGAAAAAACGAAAATAAAATAAAATTATAGCTTTACACTTATAAAAAGTATATTTGTAATTATTGATATTAAAATCTAAAATGAAAAAATACTTAATATTACTCTTTGGGGTAGTCTTTTTTAGTTCTTGTTTATCTAACAAAGAGTTAACATATCTGCAAGGAAACCCAACTTCTAATTCAGAAATTAAAAGGATTAATAATATTCCTTATAAATTACAAGTAGACGATATTCTAAATATTAAGATTTCGTCTAAAAACCCAGAAATTGTAGCTGTTTTTCAAAAACAAAATTTAAATAGCAATTTAATGAATAGTGGTGGTTCAAATGAAAATAATCAAGGCTATTTTTCAGACTACAGTATTGATAACTATGGTAACATTAGAATACCAACATTAGGTGAAATAAATGTGTTAGGTTATACTGAGTTAGAAGCAAGAAGGAAAATAGAAGATATTTTAAGACAAGATTATATTAATAATGATGAAAGCTTATATGTCTCGGTGAAACTTTCTGGAATTAGATATACTATTTTGGGTGAAATAAATAGTACAGGAACGAATGTTATCTATCAAAATAGAGTTTCTATTATAGATGCAATTGCTAATTCTGGAGACATTACAGATGTGGGTAATAGAAAAGCTGTAGAGATTATTAGAAAAACGGGTAATGGTGTTAAGAAGTATGTTGTAGACTTAACAGACATAGATGTTTTAAATGATGAAGCTTTCTACATAAAACCTAATGATATCATAAACATAAAACCTTTAAAAGAAAAATCTTGGGGAACTGGTACTACAGGTTTACAGAGCTTAACTACAATAGTTTCTTTATTGACGCTTATTACATCAACCATAATTTTAGCAAGAAACTTATAAATTACTATGAATAATCAATCTAAAGGCGTTCAAAACAGTGGAGCAAATATAGATGTCAAAGACTATCTATTTAAAGTATTGGCTTATTGGAAATTATTCTTAGTAACAATAATTATTTGTTTAATTGTAGCCAAATTTATGAATGGTTACTTACAGAAAAAATTTAGTTTAGATACAGTTATTTCTGTAAAAGAAGAAAACAATCCGTTATTTTCTACCGGAACAAATATTGCGTTTAATTGGGGTGGGTCTAGTGATGAATTAGAAACTGTAAAAGTTATTCTGCAATCTAGAAGTCATAATGAAATTGTTGTAAAACGTCTAAATTTTTATATTCAATACTTACAAGATGGTAAGTTTAGGTTAGAAGATAAATATGGTTATACTCCGTTTATTGTAAACCTAAATACTACAAAACCTCAATTACTTAATAAATTAATAAAAATTGAATTTATAAGTAATACAACATTTGAACTTTCATTTGATTTCAATGAGTCAGGAAATAATGCTGTAATTAATTATGAAACGAATACAGTTTCAAGTTTGCCCTCATCAGAATCCAATTTTGCAAAAGAATATAGTGTTAACGAACTAATTGAAACTCCTTTTTTCAGTTTTAAAATAAAACAAATTGCACCTTTTAATATTGGAGAACAGTTTTTTATAAAGTTTGCTAGCTTTGATGGCACTGTAGGTGCTAATAAAGGTGTTTCTGTAAGTACTATAACTAATGCAGCCTCGATGCTAAGACTACGAAAAGATGGTGTTAATAAAAAGAGGTTAGAAGATTATTTAAATGCAACGGTAAAAGTTTTAGATTCTGTGAAGCAAATTCAGAAAATCGAATACGCGGTTAAAACGAGAGCTTACATAGATACTCTGTTTAAAGAAGAAGAATTAAAATTAATCAAACTAGAAAAAGAATTAGGTGAATACAGAGAAAAAAATAATATTTTCGATTTGTCTACGCAAGGAACAGAAATTTTTGGAGAAGCTATTAGTATCGAGAAAGAAAAACAACAATTATTAAGTTACCGAGATTATTTAATTAATTTAAAAAGTTATTTAAAATCTAATAATAAATATAACAGAGACAATTTAGTCCCTGCATCACTACAAATTGAAGATCTTAAAATAGCAGAATTAATTAATAATTTAGTTACAAAATCTAGTTTTAGAGAAAGTTTAAGAAACCTTGTAAAAGACAACCACCCAGATGTTATACAAGTATCTAGAGAGATTGAGATTGTAAAAAATAATTTACTTGAAAATATTTCTTCTTTAGAGCAGGTAAATAGCAATAGATTAAGAAAATTAAATGCGAATTTAAATAAATATCAATCTCAAAAGAAAAAACTACCTAAGAAAGAGCAAGGTTTGTTATCTTATCAAAGAGATTACGAATTATCTGAAGCAAATTATAATTATTTAAAGCAGAAAAAGTATGAAGCTGGTACAGCGATAGCCGCAAATGTTTCTGATGTAAAAATTATTGATACCGCCAAAGATTTAGGGCAAGGACCAAATTATCCAATACCAAGTTTCAACTATTTAGTAGCTATAATGTTGGGTGGAATTTTACCATTATTTTATATTATTATTAGAGAAATTTTAGATAATAAGATTCATACTGCAGAAGAAATTCAAAATAATTATTCAATACCTGTTTTGGGTGTAGTTGGTAATAATGCTGGTAATAATAATTTAGCTGTTTTTGAAAGACCAAAATCTTCGGTTGCAGAATCTTTTAGAGCCCTTCGATCTAATATTCAGTTTTTGTTTAAAGATGCCAGTAACAAAGATTCTAAGACGCTTATTTTAACTTCTTCTGTTAGTGGAGAAGGTAAAACAATGATTTCTATAAACATGGCTACTGTTTTTGCTTTAAGTGGTAAAAAGACTGTCTTATTAGGTTTAGATTTAAGAAAACCCAAAATTTATGACGATTTTAATTTACCAAATGATATCGGAATTGTTAATTACTTAATTAAGCAAAAAACGTTAGATGAAGTAATTACACCAACAAAAATACCAAACTTAGATTTGATTTTATCGGGCCCAATACCTCCAAATCCATCAGAATTATTGTTAGGTAATGCTGCGGATGAAATGATAGAACAGTTAAAAAAAGATTACGATTATGTAATTATTGATACGCCTCCGGTTGGTTTAGTTTCTGATGCCTTAGAATTATTTAAACATTCTGATGCTGTAATATACGTAGTTAGACAAAATTATACAGAAAGAGGTATGATGAGAATGATTGATGATAAGTATAAAAATAAAGAAGTAGCCAATATTAGTTATGTTTTAAATGATTTCTCTATCAAAAACAAATACGGTTATGGCTATGGTTATGGTTACGGCTATGGTTATGGCTACGGTTATGGTAAATATGGTTATGGTTATCACGAAAATGAAGAAAGTACTAGTTTTATGTCTAGAGTATTTAATATTTTTAAACCTAAAAAATAGTTTACCAAATGATTTCTAAATCGGAATACGCACCTTATTTTGAGCAGTATATGCAGTTAGTTTCTGTAGAGGAGATGTCTATAGTTGATAATTTAGAAGCATCTCAAAAGGAGTTTTATAATGTTTTAGAAAATTTACCTGTAGAAAAACATAACTACGCTTATAGTGAAGGTAAATGGACTTTAAAAGAACTTATACAACATATAATAGATACAGAAAGAGTGTTTTGTTATAGAGCATTATGTTTTGCTAGAAATGATAAAACCGAATTACCAGGTTTTGATCAAGATATTTTTGTTGATAATGACAATGCAAATGATAGAGATTTTTATGAGTTACTATCAGAAATGGATGTTTTAAGAAAATCAACTATTCAAATGTTTAAAAGTTTTACTCCAGAAGCTCTTTTAAGAAAAGGAATTGCTTCTAAAAACTTAATTTCAGTCAGGGCACTAGGATATTTATTTTCAGGACATCAATTACATCATGTAAATATTATTAAAGAAAGATATTTATAAAAAAACCGAAGCTTAGTTTGCTTCGGTTTTTTTTAATTTAATATTCGGTTTTGTCTTCTTTTTCAGACCATTTTTGAAAAGGTTCTAAAGCAATTTCTCTACCAATTTGCTCAAAAGGGATACTTCTTTTGTCATAAGGTAACGGAATTTCCTTATAAATAAATTCATCATCAAAACCAATATTTGCAGCATCTTGTTGATTGCTTCCATAATAAACTTTATCAGGTCTTGCCCAATAAATTGCACCTAAACACATAGGACAAGGCTCGCATGATGTGTAAACAATACAGCCATCTAACTGAAAAGAGTTTAAGTTTTTGCATGCATCTCTAATTGCCGTAACTTCTGCATGTGCTGTTGGGTCGTTTGTAGAAGTAACCTTATTGTTTCCTCTACCTACAATTTCACCATTTTTTACAACAATACAACCAAAAGGTCCTCCTTCATTGTTACTCATTCCTTTTAATGCAGCTTTTACTGCTTCACTCATAAATCCTTCGTGATTTGTCATCTTCATTAACTTTAATTATAATTATTTTTTAAGCCAAAAAAAAGCTGCAAAATTAATTACAGCTTTTAAATTCTTGTAATTCCAAATTTATTTTAAGCTACCAGTCATTTCTTCTGGTTTAACCCATTCGTCATACTCTTCATCAGTAACATAACCTAAACGAACTGCTTCTGTTTTTAGTGTTGTTCCGTTGGCGTGTGCAGTATTTGCTATTTCTGCAGCTTTATAATATCCTATTTTAGTATTTAAAGCTGTAACTAGCATTAAAGAGTTGTTTACCAACTCTGTAATTCTAGAGTGATTTGGTTCGATACCTGTAACACAATTTTCTTCGAAAGAAACACATGCGTCACCAATTAATTGTGCAGATTGTAAAACATTTGCCGCCATCATTGGTTTAAAAACATTTAGTTCATAGTGACCTTGCGTACCTCCAATTGTTACGGCAACATCATTACCCATAACTTGCGCACAAACCATTGTTATTGCTTCTGCTTGTGTAGGATTTACTTTACCTGGCATTATAGAAGAACCTGGCTCATTTGCAGGAATAATAATTTCTCCTATTCCAGATCTTGGTCCAGAGGACATTAAACGTATATCGTTTGCTATTTTATTTAAAGAAACGGCAATTTGCTTTAAAGCACCATGTGTTTCTACTAAAGCATCATGAGCAGCTAAAGCTTCAAATTTGTTTTCGGCAGTAACAAATGGTAAATCTGTAAATTCTGCAATATATTTTGCAACCAAGACATCATAACCTGCAGGTGTATTTAATCCTGTACCCACTGCTGTACCACCAAGAGCTAATTGACTTAAATGTGCTAAAGTGTTTTCTAATGCTTTTAAACCAAAATCTAATTGAGCGACATAACCAGAAAACTCTTGACCTAAAGTTAAAGGTGTAGCGTCCATTAAATGAGTTCTACCAATTTTAACTACATCTTTAAACGCAACTGCTTTGTCGTTTAAGGTATTTCTTAATTTAATAATTCCTGGTATTGTTATCTCTTTTATCTTTTTGTATATAGCAATATGCATTCCTGTAGGAAATGTGTCATTAGAAGATTGAGATTTGTTAACATCATCATTTGGTTGAATTGTTTTCTCTCCTTCACCAATAACTTTACCAGCTATTTCATGAGCTCTGTTTGCAATTACTTCATTTACATTCATGTTAGATTGCGTACCAGAACCTGTTTGCCATATAACTAATGGAAATTGATCATCTAATTTACCTTCTAAAATTTCATCACAAACTTGTGCAATTAAGTCTCTTTTTTCTGTAGCTAAAACTCCTAACTCTGCATTAGTAAAAGCTGCTGCTTTTTTTAAATATGCAAAACCATATACTATTTCTAATGGCATAGAAGCTGCAGCACCAATTTTAAAATTGTTACGAGAACGTTGTGTTTGTGCTCCCCAATACTTATCTGCAGGAACTTCTACGTTTCCCATTGTGTCTTTTTCTATTCTGTATTTTGACATTTTAACTTGATTTTAGATGATGCAAATTTACAAAAACTAAGCTTAATCTTAATAAAACAAACCATTAAATACTATTGAAAAAAAATAATTTTTGATAGTAAATTTTAAAAATTAGTATTATTTTTGCTGTAATAATTTTTCAAAATATATAAATGTTAGATTTTTCACAATTTTCAGGTTTAGTTTTATTTATGTTTATTTTTACAGCTGGTTTTTGGTTGTTAATTTTCTTATTAACATTTGTAGTGCCTTATTGGATTGGTGGAACTATTTGGGAAAATTTCAAATTAAAAAGTGATGCAAAAAAAGCTGCTGAAGGAAAGTAGTCTTTTTATTTAATTATATTAAAAAACTCGTTCAATTAATTTGAACGAGTTTTTTTGTTTTTAATTCTAAAAGATTAGATATTTTAATTAGAAAATAAATGCTCAGAGTTTTTATAAATCTCTGAGCATTTACTATTAAAATTCGTCTCCGCCACCATCATCATCTCTCTGTTGTTGGTTTTTATCTTTTTGACTTTTATTTTGATTAAACCTATATGTAAAGTTTAAAGAAACCTGACGTACACGCCATTGAAATGTTTGATTCGAAATGTTTGTAGGATTTTCTCTACTTGGTGCAAATGCGTTTGTTACATATTTTCTAGAATTAAAAACATCACTAACATTTAATACCAATGTACCTTTGTCTTTTAAAATATCTTTACTAAAAGCTAAGTTTGCAGAAAAAACACCATCTGTATCGCTCTGTGCATCACTTCTTGGTCCTCTGTAGAATAATCTTGTTTGCCATTCGATATCTAAAGGCAAACTTACTCTAGCATCAAACCTTGTAAACCATGAAGTGTTTTTAGCATCAAAATTTTGTGTAATATTTGTAACCGTATTGGTTGTAGGGTTTGTTATATCATAAGTATATTCTCCGTTTGTCTCAAACTGAAAAAAGTTAAAACTACCAGAAAGCTTTAATTTTCTAGAAGGATTATAATTTGCATTAAATTCGAAACCCATTCTATCTTCCGAAGCTAAGTTAATAGGTTCTCTTACTAATACATTTGTTTCTTTATTATTGATAATTCTAACTTCCTCTCTGTTAACTCTAACAATATTGTTAGTAGAATGCTGATAATAGATAGAAGAGTTTAATGTTAATTTTCCCCATCGATTTAAGTAACCTAAATCAAAAGAATTCGTATAAGTTGGATCTAAATTAACGTTACCTTTAGATATCACAGTTTCGCTGGCTCTGTTTTCGAACGGATTTAAAAAACGAGACCTTGGTCTTCTTAATCTTCTACTATAACCTAAAGTAAAACTTTGATCATCGTTAACTTCATAACCTAAATTTACCGTAGGAAAAAAGTCTGTAAATCTTTTCTTATAATTTTCTTGAGTTGTTAAAAGATTTATATCTATTGCTGTAATTTCTGCTCTTAAACCCAATAAATATGAGAACTTATTAATCTTGTTTCCGAATTGAGTATAAAAAGCATTTACGTTTTGAGTAAATTCTAAGTTATTAGACGGATTAAATCTTGAATCTAAATTAGGCGCAATAACTAGATAATTAGAAGTTAAATCTTGAAAATTACCTCTATAACCAGCTTCAAATTGTGCATTTTCACCAATTGGTAAAACATAATCTGCCTGAAATAAATTGTCTACAGAAATCTCTTTTGTTGAATTAAACTCTAAATTTGTGTCAAAAATATCTGCACTTTCAAATTCGTTACTAGCGTTGTACTGATAATCAACAGTAAGTTTATGACCTTTATCATTAAAATTATTAGCATAATTTAAAGAGAATTGTAAAGACTCATCTTTCTCATCTTCATCTTGAATTCTTACTGAGTTATACAAATTGTTTCCAGAAGAATCAAAAGAACTTATATTATTTGTAGAGTAAGAGTTATTATTAGAACTTCTTACAAAAACAGTACCCGTAATAGAACTATCATCATTTAAATAATACTCTAAACCTACATTACCATTAAAACCAGCACGATTTCTATCAAAGTTTCTTTTTTCGGTTCTTAAACTATCGATTGCACCGTCAGATAAATAAGTAATATCGGCTAAATAATTTCCGGGAGCTTTTCTATCATTATATCCAAAATTAGAAAAAATATTAATTTTTTCTGTACGCATGTTTAAATTTACTGCTCCTTGGTAGTTCTGCGGATCACCAACAGTAACATTTACAGACCCGTTAAAACCAACAGCTTTTCCTTTTCTTAAGATAATGTTTAAAATTCCTGCGGTTCCTTCAGCATCATATCTAGCAGATGGAGATGTAATTACTTCTACACGTTCTATTGCATCAGAAGGTAACTGTCTTAAGGCATCTGCACCATTTAAACCAATTAAAGCAGATGGTTTACCGTCTATTAAAATTCTAACGTTTTCACTTCCTCTAAGGCTTACTGCGCCTTCAGGATCTACGTCAACAGAAGGTACGTTGTCTAAAACATCAGAAGCTGTACCACCTTTAACCGTCATGTCTTTACCAACATTGTAAATCTTTTTATCTAAACGAATGTCTACTGTAGATTTTTCTGCTACAATTACAATTTCATTTAAGCTACTGGTATCTTCGGCTAATTTAATTGTACCTAGATTTTTGTTAGATGTAATTTCTTCTGCCGGAAAGTTTATCGATTTAAAAGAGATAAACTCTACGCTAATTTGATAATTTGCTTTTGGTAGCTTAATTGAAAAATTTCCGTCTAGATCTGTTATTCCTCCAGAAACTTTTGCTGTTTTAGTATTTTTTACAATAATAGTAGCATATTCTAAAGGTTGATTAGTTTTAGCATCTACTACTTTACCAAATATTTTAATTGTGTTTGCAGCGTCTTTGCTTTGCGAGAATGTTGTTGAAATAGTAAATAAACAACAAATAAAGAATGTAATTTTTTTTATCAAAACTGAGTTGGGTTTTTTATTTTTAAGACTATAAAAATCATTCATAGTTTAATCCAACTCAGTTAAAGAAAAGTTAAAGAAATATTAATTCATCTTTTAACTATAAAATAGTAGTAATATTTTCTGGTGGTCTACCAACTACAGCTTTGTTATTATTGATTACAATTGGTCTTTCTATTAGTTTAGGATTTTTAACCATCGCTGTAACAATTTCATCATCAGAAAGTTCTTTTCCTTTAAAATTTTCTTTCCAGATTTTTTCTGTTTTTCTTACTAATTGAATAGGAGAGATGCCTAATTTTTCGATAATAGCTTTTAATTCGTTTTCTGATGGAATTTCATCTAAATATTTTACTATTTCGAATTCTTTTTTAGATTCTTCTAATATTGCCAAACCTTGTCTAGATTTAGAACAACGAGGGTTGTGATATATTTTTATCATAATTTAGTTAGCTTTTTATGAGGTTTCTTTTTGTCCGTTCATCATTAAATAAGATTTTAAAAACGGATTGATATCGCCGTTCATTACATTATCTACATTACCAGTTTCATGACCTGTTCTAACGTCTTTTACTAATTTATAAGGATGCATAACATAATTTCTAATTTGACTACCCCATTCTGTTTTTAATTTTCCAGATTCTATTTCGTCTCGCGTTGCTTGTTGTTTTTGTAACTCGATTTCATATAACTGAGATTTTAACATTTTTAAAGCTGTAGCTCTATTATCGTGTTGAGATCTAGAGTTAGAGCAAGAAATTTGAATTCCGGTTGGTTTATGAGTTAGTTGTACTTTCGTTTCAACTTTATTTACATTTTGTCCACCTGCACCACTAGATCTAGCCGTTACAATTTCAATATCAGCAGGATTAATTTCAATTTCAATAGAATCATCAGCAACCGGAAAAACATACACAGAACCAAATGTTGTATGTCTTTTAGCATTAGAATCAAACGGAGAAATTCTAACCAATCGATGTACACCATTTTCACCTTTAAGCCAACCAAAAGCGTAATCACCTTCAATTTCTATAGTTATGGTTTTTATGCCAACTACATCTCCTGCCTGATAATTTAAAGTTTTAAGTTTATAGCCTTGTTTTTCTGCCCACATTGTGTACATTCTCGATAACATTTCTACCCAATCGCAACTTTCTGTTCCGCCAGCACCCGCATTAATTTGAATGGTTGCAGATAAAGAGTCTCCTTCATCAGAAAGCATATTTTTAAACTCTAAATCTTCTAAAAAAGTACTTGTTTTTTCAAACTGAGTAATCACCTCATCTTCATCTATTTCTCCTTCTTTAAAAAAATCAAATAATACATTGGTATCTTCATATAAAGAAATGGTTTTGTTATAATCTTCTACCCACTTCTTTTTGAATCTTAACTCTTTCATTAAAACTTCTGCTTCTTTTGGGTTGTTCCAAAAATCTGGGTTTGCAGTTTTTTCTTCCTCATTGGCTATTTCAATGAGTTTTTTATCAATTTCTAAATAAGATTTTAATTTATCTATTCTTGTAGCTATGTCTTTTAACTGTTCTTGTGTAACCATATGTAAAGCAAAAATAAATGAAATTTTAAGATTTCTCGTTTTAAAAGTTGATAGTTATTTTATAGATTTATAGAAAATATACCAAACATGAAAAAACTACTACTTATTCTTTTTTTTATTACGATTTCTTTTGATGGATTTTCTCAATTTTTTACTGATAAGAAAGGAGATAAATTGCAAAAAGGAATTACCAAACACGAAGGTTATTTTACTTATTATTATGATGTAAATTCAGATAAAATTTACCTTGAGATAGAAAAATTAGATTCAGATTTTTTATATGTTCGTTCTCTTTCGGAAGGTGTTGGTTCTAATGATATTGGGTTAGATCGTGGGCAATTGGGCGGCGGAGTTGTTGTACATTTTAAAAAAGCGGGTAATAAATTATTATTGGTACAGCCAAATTTAGATTTTAGAGCAATAACAAGTAATAAAGAAGAAAAGCAATCTGTAAAAGAAGCTTTTGCTAAATCCGTTTTACATGGTTTTGTAATTAAAGAAGAAAAAGAAGGTAAGTTTTTAGTTGATGCAACTTCTTTTTTTATGAGAGATGCACATGGTGTTGCAAGAACTCTGGCAAGAAATAATCAAGGTAGTTATAGTTTAGACAAAAGTAAATCTGCTTTTAATTTAGAGCGAACCAAAGCGTTTCCTAAAAATGTAGAATTTGATGTTTTATTAACTTTTAAAGGAACAGCAAGAGGTTACAATATTAGAAGTGTAACACCAGATGCTAGCGCAGTTACGGTACATCAGCACCATTCTTTTGTAGAGTTACCTGATGATAATTATAAACCAAGAAAATTTGATCCGAGATCTGGAGGTTATGCGATGTCTTATTTAGATTATGCGACTCCTGTAAACGAATCGATTACAAAGAGGTTTATTTATAGACACAGATTAGAAAAGAAAAATCCAAAAGCTGCAGTGTCTGAAGCGGTAGAGCCCATAATTTATTATTTAGATCGAGGAACTCCAGAACCTGTTCGTTCGGCTTTATTAGAAGGCGGAAGATGGTGGAATCAAGCTTTTGAAGCAATTGGATATAAAGATGCTTTTCAAATGAAAATGTTGCCAGAAGGTGCAGATCCGCTAGATATTAGATACAATATGGTGCAATGGGTGCATAGATCTACAAGGGGTTGGAGTTATGGCGGAAGTATTTCTGACCCAAGAACAGGAGAAATATTAAAAGGTCATGTGAGTTTAGGTAGTTTAAGAATTCGTCAAGATTTTTTGATAGCGCAAGCTTTGCAAGCACCTTATAAAAATAATACATCAGAAGATGATTTTGCTTTGCAAATGGCAATTGCAAGAATTAGACAGTTATCTGCACACGAAATTGGTCACACTTTAGGTTTTGCACATAATTTTGCTGCAAGTACAAACGGTAGAGCTTCTGTAATGGATTATCCACATCCGCAGTTTTCTTTAAATAACGGTAAAATTGATTTTTCTAAAGCTTATGATGATAAAATAGGAGCATGGGACAAAGTTACAGTCGCTTATTTTTATCAAGATTTTTTAGAAAATGAAGAGCAAAATTTGAATAAAATTTTAGAAAATGCATCTGCAAATGGCCTAAAATATTTATCAGATTCTGATGCAAGACCTCAAAGCAGTGCAAGCTCATCTGCACATTTGTGGGATAATGGAGGTAATATTCATGATGAATTATATAATGTACTTAAAATTAGAAAAGCAGCAATAGATAATTTTTCTGTAGATAATATTAAAACGAATCAACCATATTCTGTTTTAGAAGATGTTTTTGTACCTCTATATTTTTTCCACAGATTTCAAACAGAAGCTACGGTTAAGTTAATTGGAGGTTTAGAGTATAGTTATGCTGTTAAGGGTGATAACCAAACTGTAGTTAAACGTGTTTCTGGTGATACAGAAAGAATTGCATTACAAGCAGTTTTAGCAACATTAAATGTCAATGAAATTGCAATTCCGAAAGAAAAATTAGCTTTATTTCCGCCAAGAGCTATGGGGTATGGTCGTACAAGAGAATCTTTTAAAAGTAAATTAGGTGCAGAGTTTGATGCTTTCGGAGCAGTAGAAACAGCTTCTGAAATGACGTTAAACTTATTGTTAAACCCTCAAAGAGCATCAAGATTAGTTGTTCATAAAAGTTTAAATAATAATCAATTAGGTTTAGACGAATTAATAGATGCGTTAATAGTTAAAACCATAAAAAGAAATACTAATAATAATTATTATAGAGAACTACAAAACATAATAAATAGTAAGGTTTTAGAGCAATTATTTTACTTAGCTTCCTATAAAAATCAATACAACCAAGTAAATGCAATTGTAGATTTTAAATTAAATGAAATTAAAACTATTTTAGAAAACAGAAATTCTAGTGGAGTTCAAAAAATGTATGATATTGGAATGATAAAAATGATTGAAGATTATAAGAAAAATCCTACATCATTTAAAAAAACAAAGGCACCACAAATTCCTGATGGTTCTCCTATTGGAAGTGGTTATAATTAAAAATAGAAAAGTATCAATAAATGATAATAGACTTAATTTCAGATACAGTAACTAGACCAACAAAAGAAATGTTGGCAGCAATGATGAGCGCAAAAGTTGGTGATGATGTTTTTAATATGGATCCGACAGTGAATAAATTACAAGAAAAAGCTGCTAAAATGTTTGGTATGGAAGCAGCTTTGTTTTTTCCTTCTGGAACAATGGCAAATCAAACTGCAATAAAATTGCATACGCAACCCGGAGACCAATTAATATGTGATAAATATGCACACGTTTATAATTATGAAGGCGGTGGAGTTGCATTTAATTCTGGTGTGACTTGTAAATTAATTGATGGTGATAGAGGTATGTTTACCGCAAAACAACTAGAAGAAGTAGCAAGTACACAACCACAAATATATTTACCATTTAATAAATTGGTTTGTATAGAAAATACAACAAATAAAGGAGGTGGAGCTTGTTGGGATTTTACTGAATTAGAAAAAATTAAAAAAGTAACAAAAGATAATAATTTAAAATTTCATTTAGATGGTGCAAGACTTTTTAATGCCTTGGTAGCTAAAAATGAAACTCCAGAACAATATGGGCAATTGTTTGATACTATTTCTATCTGTTTGTCTAAAGGTTTGGGAGCGCCAATTGGTTCAATTTTATTAGGTTCTAAAAAAGATATTGATAAGGCTTTTAGATTAAGAAAATTATTGGGTGGTGGTATGAGGCAAGTTGGTTTTTTAGCTGCTGCCGGAATTTATGCTTTAGACAATCACTTTAATAGATTGGCAGAAGATCATCAAAAAGCGAAAGAAATAGGAGAAGTTCTAAAAACTAGTTCGTACATCACTAAAGTAGAAACAATAGAAACAAATATTGTTATTTTTTATGTTGATAAAGAAATTGGTGCAGACAACTTTATAGCTAAAATGAAAGATAAAAATATTTTATTAACTCCTATGGGAGAAGGTAAAATAAGAATTGTAACTCATTTAGATTATACCAATGAGATGCATAAAATTCTATTAAGAGAATTAAAAGATTTTTAGAAATAAAAACGAACTATAGGCGATATAGGTGAAGCAAAAACACTTTTATTTTCATCATATAAAACATCATATCTAATTCCGACAGCAAATCTACCTTGGTTGTAAGCAACACCCAAGTGTAGTGCTGGGAAATTTGTATTTACAGATGCAAATTGATCTTTTTGATTCGCAAAATTGTAATCAAATTCGCCAGATAATTGTACTCCAAATTTTGTTTGATATAAAGAAATAATACTTGCACCATAAACACTTGTAGAGAAGTCGTTAATTTCTGAATACAAATAATTTAAACCTGCGCCTAAAGCAAAACCGTTATCGAAATTATAAATTGCACTTGGTGAAATACCAATGGTAGTTTGGCTACCAAAGCCTAAACTAACACCACCACCAAATTGTACATTATCCCAAAAATCTGACTTTTGAGAAAATGAAACCATTGACATACTTAGGCAAACAAGTAAAAAAATCTTTTTCATAGTATTTATTTTATAAGTTACCGTCTAATTTAGCTAATTCTTTATAATTTCTATTTAGTTTTCTCAATAAAAATCCATAAAGTAATTGATAAAATAACCATAAAATGGCTAAAGCTACTATTGTAACTACTAATGTAAGTAAAACAATAAGTAATATTTGTTTTCTTGATAAATCATCAATGTTTAAATTGATATTAGCAACGGAAACAATTATTAGCAATAATGCCATGTAACCTAAATTAAAAAGCATATAATTTCTAACTGTTTTTCTAGTTTTAAGAATTTTCTTCATCAACAATTTTGTAGAATCAGAAGTTGAAATTTTTTGGTAGTTCTTATAAAACATTATCAAAAAATAGAAAATTATTAAATAGGCTAATATTTGTGAATAATAGACAAAGTTTTCTAAACCTAATTTTTTATACTCATCATAAGCTTCATCCATATCAACAAAAAAATACATAGAATTTAAAATTATAAATTCTAAAATACCAATAATAAAAATCCATTTCACAATAGATGATGATCTAGATTGTGCAAGTTTGTAAATTTCTACTGTAGAAAATTTACTTTCTTCTTCTGGTTGATTTTTCCAGGCTTTTTTATAATTATCTAATAAATCCATGGTCTATGGGTTTAGAATGTTTTTTAATTTTTCTTTTGCTCTATTCATTTTAACTCTTGCATTTACACTAGATATTCCTAATGTTTCCGAAATTTCTTTATACGGTTTATCTTCTAGGTATAAAAAAATGAGCGCTTTATCAATATCATTTAACCTATGAATCGCCTTGTAAAGTGCCTTTAATTGCACTTCTTCGGTATCATCATAATCTGTAGCTTTAATTTTAAAGGCAACATCACTAAAATCTTGAGTTTTTACTCTTCGGGTAGATTTTCTATATAATGAAATTGCTGTATTTAACGCTACTCTATACATCCAAGTACTAAATTTAGAATCTCCCCTAAATTTTGGGTAGTTTTTCCAAACTTGTATGGTTATTTCTTGAAACAAATCATTATGAGCATCTTTATTTGTAGTGTAAATTCTACAAATTTTATGCGCAATATTCTGATTCGTTTCAAAGTCTACTAAAAATTTAGCCTCTAAATCTTTTTGCACTTTTGTAATTAGGTTAGTTATTTAATAAGTAGCGTAAATGTAGAAAATGTTACAATTATTATAAAAAATATTTTTTTGACTTAAATTTCTTTACATTTGTTGAATAATAAACAAGAAACATTGAACAATATTAAGCAAGACTTTACGATTAAAGACCTAGAAAATATATCTGGTATCAAAGCGCATACTATTCGTATTTGGGAAAAAAGGTATAATTTGCTAGAACCACAAAGAACAAATACTAACATTAGGTATTATTCTCATAAAAATTTACAGAAACTATTAAATGTTGTTTTACTAACAAAAAACAATTTTAAAATCTCTAAGATTGCAAAAATGTCTGATGAAGAAATTTATCAGAATTCTAGAGATGTCGCTTTTAAAGAAGGTTTAAATGACGAAGCTATAAATTCTTTTAAATTATCGATGCTTCAATTTGATAAAATTCTATTTAATGAAACTTACAATAGGTTACTAGAAGTAAAAACTTTTAAAGAAATTTTTAAAGAAATCTTTATTCCTTTCCTTAATTACATTGGTTTGTTATGGCAAACAGATACTGTATTACCGGCGCATGAACATTTTATATCAAACTTAATTTCTCAAAAGATACATATTAATACAGAAAATTTAGAGCAAAAGAATTTACCTTCAGAAAAAACATATGTACTTTTTTTACCAGAAAATGAAATTCATGAATTAGGTTTGTTATATTTAAATTTTGAACTTGTTAATAAAGGGTATAATACTATTTATTTAGGGCAGAATTTACCTTTAAATAATTTAAATATATTTTTTAATCATGAAATGAAATTATGTTTTGTAACCTCATTAACTGTTCAACCTTATGATGATAAAGTAGAAGAGTATTTTAAAGAGTTAGAAACTATTTTATCAGATACTAAGCATGAGTTTGTTGCAATAGGTAGAAAAACAGAATTAGTTAAACACAATACATATAATTTTAACGTATCATTTTTTAATACTGTTACAGATGTGTTAAATGATATATAAAAATAAATTAATAATCTAAAATGTTTAATAATTTTATATATTTGTTAAACAAAAATAGATATGAATAAAAATATACATATTATTGGCTCTGGTTTTTCTGCGTTAGCGGCCTCATGTTACTTAGCTAAAGAGGGTTATAATGTAACTGTTTTAGAAAAAAACGATACTTTAGGAGGAAGAGCAAGACAATTTAAAAAAGATGGTTTTACCTTTGATTTAGGACCATCTTGGTATTGGATGCCAGATGTATTTGAAAGATTTTTTGCTGATTTTGGTAAAAAAGCATCAGATTATTACATCTTAGATAAATTAAATCCTGGATATGAAGTATATTTTGGAGAAAATTCTTCGTTAAAAATTTCTGAAAATTTAGAGGAGATTTATCAAATGTTTGAAAATGAGGAGGCTGGTAGTGCAAAGCATTTAAGAAATTTTATCAGTTCAGCCAAATCTAATTATGATACCGCAATTAAAGATTTGGTATATAAACCGGGTGTTTCTCCTTTAGAATTGGTAACAACTAAAACTGTAACTAGAGTTTCTCAATTTTTTTCTACAATTTCTAAACAAGTAAGAAAAAATATAAAAAGTAATAAACTTATAAAAATTTTAGAATTTCCGGTACTGTTTTTAGGCGCAAAACCTAGTGATACTCCTGCATTTTATAACTTTATGAATTATGCAGATTTTGGTTTAGGTACTTGGCATCCTAGAGGCGGAATGTATAAAGTTGTAGAAGGTATGGTTTCTTTAGCTACTAGTTTAGGTGTAGAGTTTAAAGTAAATGCAAATGTCGATAAAATTGTTACAAATAGTAAAAATGAAATTGCTGGTTTAGTTGTAAATGGTAAAGAAATTAAAACAAATTTAGTTTTAAGTGGGGCAGATTATCATCATACAGAAACATTATTAAATAAAGAAGTAAAGCAGTATTCAGAAAAATACTGGAGTAAGAAAACTTTTGCTCCGTCATCTTTACTTTTTTATGTTGGTTTTGATAAGAAAATAGAAAATGTAAGTCATCACACCTTATTTTTTGATACCGATTTTGAGCTACATGCAAAAGAAATTTATGACAATCCAAAATGGCCAACAGACCCATTGTTTTATGCCAATTTTACTTCTATCACAGATAAAACTTCTGCACCAGAAGGTAAAGAAGCAGGGTTTTTCCTGATTCCTTTAGCACCCGGAATTGAAGATTCTGAAGCTTTGAGAGAAGAATATTTTCATAAAATTTTAGATAGATTCGAAGAATTAACAAACCAAGAGGTTAAAAAATACGTATTATTTAAAAGGTCTTTTTGCGTTAACGATTTTAAAAAAGAATACAATTCTTATAAAGGAAACGCTTATGGTATGGCAAACACATTATTACAAACAGCTTTTTTAAGACCAAAAATAAAGAGTAGTAAAGTTAAAAATTTGTATTTTACAGGGCAGTTAACAGTTCCTGGACCTGGAGTACCGCCAGCATTAATTTCTGGTAAAATAGCAACAGAACTAATAATTAAAAATCAATAACAAAATGAAAGAATTATTTGATAGTGTTTCTAATGATTGTAGCAAATTAGTTACTAAAAAATATAGTACATCATTTTCTCTTGCCGTAAATATGTTGTCTCCAAAGATTAGAGAAGACATATACAATATTTATGGTTTTGTACGTTTTGCAGATGAAATTGTAGATTCTTTTCATGATTATGATAAAGAACACTTAATGCAGCATTTTGAAAAAGATTATTACCTTTCTAAAGAACATGGTATTAGTTTAAATCCTATTTTAAATTCTTTTCAACGTACCATAAAAAAGTATAATATTCCAGACGAAATGGTGCAAGCTTTTTTAAAAAGTATGAAAGCCGATTTACATAAAACTACGTATAATACTAAGCAAGAATATGATGAATATATTTATGGTTCTGCTGATGTAGTTGGTTTAATGTGTTTAAAAGTTTTTGTTGATGGAGATGATAAAAAGTATGAAGAGTTAAAAGATGCGGCAATGCGTTTGGGGTCTGCTTTTCAAAAAGTAAACTTTCTGCGAGATTTAAAGGATGATTTTGAAACGTTAAATCGTTCTTATTTTCCTAATATTGACTTAGGAAAATTAGATGCTGTATCGAAGCAAATAATTATTGATGAAATTGAAGCTGATTTTGAATATGCATACAGCAACGGAATTTTAAAATTACCGGTAGAAGCAAAATTCGGAGTTTATACAGCTTATAGATATTACAGAAGGTTACTAAAAAAGTTAAAAAAGGTGCCTTCAGAACAGATTATGGATTCTAGAATTAGAATTTCTAATCCTATGAAAATTAATTTATTAGCAAGAAGTTACGTAAAATATAAATTAAATATTATTTAATGATTTATGCCCTTATAACATTAGCGGTTTTTTTAATTATGGAATGTGTCACATGGTGTACACATAAATATGTGATGCATGGTTTCGGTTGGTTTTTACATGAAGATCATCATCAACCAAAATACAGCGGATTCGAGAAAAATGATGCGTTTTTTGTGGTTTTTGCAATACCAAGTATTGCTTTATTTTATTTTGGAACCTATACTGAACATACCTATTTATTTTTTATTGGCTTAGGCATTTTATTTTATGGTTTGGCTTATTTTTTAGTACACGATGTTTTAATTCATCAAAGATTTAAATGGTTTAAAAATACCAATAATAATTATTTAAGAGGATTAAGAAAAGCTCATAAAATACATCACAAAAATATGGGTAAAGAAGATAGCCAATGTTTCGGAATGCTATTTGTACCTTTAAAATATTTTAAAAAGCCAAAAGTTTAATTACTTTCATAGCAAAACTGAATGATTAACTTCATTCAGTTTTTTTATGTCCACCAAACAAGAAAGAATTTTTCAATTTCTCCGTTTTCTTTTTTTAGCCAACATAAGGGTGAAAATTGCCTTTCTAAAATAGGAGTAACCTCCTTTTTAAAGTCAGAGAATTGTAACCAATCTACATTTTTATGTGGTATAATTATCCAATCTTTTTTTATTGGAATAAAAAATTTACAATTATTAAACCGGTGTAAGTCTTTTAAATTGCAATAGAAACCAGTGATACAATTTTTGTTTAATAATTTAAGATTGATATTAGTTTTATAAATCGGTAAAAACAATTGTGCTTTAAAATAAATTTGTTGCGAAATATCTTTTAACTCTATTTTAAAATTGTTTAGTAGATTTTTGCATTCTTTTGTGTGTAAAATAGGCAATTGCTTGTCTTTTAATTTAGATAATTTTTCTATTAAAGCATCTTTTCTATTCGGGCCAATAAAATGCTCAATTTCAGTATTACCAATTTTATCATCAAAAAGATAAAACTTGTATATAATTTCTAAATGTACCGGAGATTTATCTTTCAATAATAAGCAATCTAACTCGCCAAGTGTAATTTTGTTTCTTTGAATTTGAATATTTTCGGCTAGTATTTCTATGGATTTGTTTTGAGATAATTCAAACGAAACAAAACGTTCTATATATTTTCCTAATCTTAATTTTTCATCAATTAAAATATCTATTTTAGAAAATTTATTATGTATTTCAAATTGATATAATTCAAAAACATCATTGTTTTTCCACAGATTATTTGTCTGTAAAAAACCATCATATCTTTTCTGAATATCTTTTATTTTTTGATACATATCAAATTCGAAGTTACAAATCTATTTTGTAATTTTAACTTTTAAAAGATGTATAAAATGCAAATCGAAAAATCTACTTTAAAATTTTTAAAAGACTTACAAAAAAACAACAATAGAGATTGGTTTGCAGACCATAAGGAAACCTATGTTTTAGAGCAGAAAAAAGCAAAAGCAGTCTTTGAAGAAATACATATAAACTTACAAAAGCACGATGAAATAGAGAAATCTAAAATGATGCGTATTTATAGAGATGTGCGTTTTTCGAAAGATAAAACTCCCTATAAAGCTCATTTTGCAAATTCTTTTTCTAGATTAGGTAAAGAGTTAAGAGGTGGTTATTTTTTAAGAATAAGACCAGGAGAATCTTTTTTAGCTGGCGGATTTTGGGAACCAAATAAAGAAGATTTATTTAGAATTCGTAAAGAAATAGAGTTAGATGCATCAGAAATTAAAGATATTTTAAAAGATAAAAATTATCAAAAGTATTTTGGTAAAGAATTCGGTAGTTTTTCTGAATTAAAAACGGCTCCGAGAGGTTTTGATAAAGAACATCCAGATGTAAACTTGTTAAGAAAAAAAGGGTTTATTGCAACTAGAAACTTTACAGATGCAGAAGTACTAGCGCCAAATTTTATAGAAGAAGTGGATAAGAGTTTTAAAGTTTTACGACCATTTTTTAACTTATTTAGCGATATTTTGACGACAAACTTAAACGGAGAATCATTATTGTAGATTTTTATCTATTTCTCTTTTTAGAACTATAACAGTAATTATTGTAGATAGTAAATCAGCAATAGGAAAAGACCACCAAACGCCAAGAACACCATAATATTTAGGCAAAATGTAGGCTAACGGAATTAAGAAAATCCCTTGTTTTAAAAGCGTAAGAAATAATGCGGGCATTGCTTTACCAGCTGCCTGAAAATAAGCAGAACCTATCAATTGCATGGCAACAACTGGTGTTACTAAAAACACAATTAACATTGCACTTGGCGTTTTATCTAAAAGAGTAGCATCATCGGTAAATATCCAAATTATTTGTTCTTTAAAAATCGCAACTGCAATAAATATGATGGTTCCAATAATAGAACCAAAATAAATAGACTTTTTAATAGTTTCTTTAACTCTTTCATTTTTTTCTGCTCCAATATTAAATCCAGCTACAGGTAAAAAACCTTGAGAAACACCTAAAATAGGAGAGAAGGCAAACATCATAACTCTATTAATAATACCAAAAACAGCTATTGAAATTTCATCGCCATAAGTAAAAAGCGAGTAATTCAAAACAATCATTAAAACACTTACTGCACCTTGCCTTACAATAGAAATACTACCTAATTGGGCAATTTCTTTTACAATATCGAAGTTCAGTTTAAAGTTTTTTGGTATAATTTTTAATTCACTTTTAGATGATATAAAGAAATACAAAATATACAAACCACAACTGGCATAAGAAAGAGAAGTTGCCAAACCAGCGCCCCACATTCCCCAATTAAAGTATTTTATAAATAAAATATCTAAAACTACATTTAAAACTGCCGGAACCATCATTGCATACATAGCAAATTTTGGTTTTCCTTCAGCACGAATTGTTGGGTTTCCCATCATCGCAAATGCTAAAAAAGGAACACCATAAATAATAACACTAAAATATTCTGATGCAATTGGTAAAATTTCACCTTTAGCTCCGAATAAATCTAAAATAGGAATGCTAAAAACATTTCCTAATACAACAAATAGTATGGCTAAAATTACAGTCAAACAAATTTGATTTCCGAAGGTTAAAAAAGCCTTTTCGGTATTATTAGCGCCTAATGCTCTCGAAATGATTGAACTTCCTCCAATACCAATTCCCATTCCGATAGAAGAAATTAAAAAAGCAATTGGTAAAACTACAGTTATGGCTGCAATAGCTAAAACACCAATCCATTGTCCTACAAAAATAGTATCAACAATCATGTTTAAAGACATTACTAAAATACCAATAGTTGCAGGAACTGCTTGTTTTAAAAGCAATTTGCTAATTTTTTCTGTACCTAATTCGTTTGCTAGTTTGTTCATAGAAGAAGTTGCAAATTACGTTATTTAAATAGAAAATGAAACCACTTTTATTGTTATAGAATTATTAATGTTTTAATTTTGTAGAAAATTAATAGATGAAAGATATTTTTGAATTAAATATTACAGTGACTTCTAAAGATATTGACGATTTAAACCATGTTAATAACGTGGTTTATGTAAAATGGATGGATAAAGTTGCTTTTGAACATTGGGCGTATTTAACTAAAAATAATCCTTTACCAGAATATGTTTGGGTTGTAATTAAGCACGAAATTGAATATTTAAAACAAGCAGTAATTGGCGATGTAATTACTGTAAAAACTTGGGTTGGTGAAACCAAAGGTTTTAAATCTGAGCGTTTAATGGAGTTTTATAAAAACAATATGTTACTTGTAAAAGCTAAAACTGTTTGGGGAATGTTAGATGCTAAAAGCTATAAACCTTCTAGAATTAGAGAAAATGTTCTAAAAGTATTACAACCTGTTAAATAAAAGTATCTTTGCACAAAATTTAGAGACAAAATGGCATCATTTTCAGAATTAGGTATTAAACCTGCATATATAAAATCGATTAAAGAATTAGGTATTTCTAATCCAACAGAAATTCAAGAAAAAGCAATACCAGTATTAATAAAATCGAAAACAGATTTTATTGGTTTGGCACAAACTGGTACAGGTAAAACTGCAGCTTTTGGATTGCCTATTCTACATCATATAGATGCGAAATCTGATCATATTCAAACGTTAATTTTGTCACCAACTAGAGAGTTGGTTCAGCAAATAAAAAAACAACTTTTTAAGTTTACGAAATTTAATGAAGATAAAATTTTTGTAGAAGCTGTTTTTGGTGGAGAAAAAATTGACAGACAAATCAATAATTTAAAAAGAACTACACATATTGTTGTTGCAACACCTGGTAGATTAATCGATTTAATAGAAAGAGGAGATATAGATATTAGTCATGTAAAAACCGTTGTTTTAGATGAAGCTGATGAAATGTTGAGTATGGGTTTTAAACAAGATTTGAATAGAATTTTAAAATTTTCTTCTCAAAGTAATCGTAATACTTGGTTATTTTCTGCAACAATGCCAGAAGAAATTAAGCGTATTATTAAAACGTATATGGACGCTAATGCGCCAAGGATTGAAGTAAACAAAAATGCTTTGGTAAATGCAAATATTAGACATCAATACGTAAAAACTACTTTAAAAACGAAAGCAGATGATATTGTTACGTTTTTAGAAAAAAGAGGAACACAAAGAGGTATTATTTTCTGTAGAACTAAAGCAGGTGCGCAAAATCTTGCAAACTTTTTAATCGAAGAAGGTTTTTCTGCAGGCGCTCTAGAAGGAGATATGCAACAAAAAGAACGTGATAAAGTGATGCGTGCTTTCAAAAAAGAAAATTTACAATATTTAGTTTCTACAGATGTTTCTGCTCGTGGTATCGATGTTAGTGGATTAGAGTTTGTAATTCATCATCAATTACCAGAACAATCAGAATATTATACACACAGAAGTGGTAGAACTGCAAGAGCAGGAAAAACAGGTACATCTTTGGCTTTTATTCTTTCAAATGAATTAGATAAAGTGCATCAAATTCAAAAAGAATTAAATATTAAGTTTACAGAAGTTAGCGTTTAAAATGGATGTTGTTTATCTACTAGATATTTTAGGAACCTTTGCTTTTGCTGTAAGTGGTGCCTTGGTAGCTTCTGATAAAAAGTTCGATTTATTTGGTGTAATTATAATTGCATTTGTAACTGCTGTTGGTGGCGGAATGTTAAGAGATGTTTTAATAAACGCGCATCCTATAAATTGGATTGCAGATTTAAATTATTTGTATGTAATTTTTACTGCAGTAGTATTTACCTTTTTATTTAAAAGCAAGATTGCTTTTTTAAGTAGAACCATGTTTTTGTTTGATACAATTGGTATAAGTGTATTTACTTTATTAGGTTTACAAAAAGGACTTTCTTTTAATTTACACCCAATAATAGCTTTAATAATGGGAATGATTTCTGCAGTTTTTGGAGGTGTTTTAAGAGACGTTTTAACAAATAAAGTTCCATTAATTTTCGAAAAAGAGATATACGCTTCTGCTTGTTTAGCAGGCGGAATAATATATTTATTACTTTTTAAATTTTCAACTTTACCTGAGAAATTTATTTTTATAATAGCAGCTCTGGTAATAATAACTATAAGAGCAATTTCTGTAAAATATCATTTACAATTACCAAAAATTAAAGATGATTTATTTGGTAAGTTAAAATAAAAAATGCGAAGATTTCTCTTCGCATTTTCTTTAGTTTTATTCAACATCTTTTAATAATTCTCGAATAGATCTTATCAATTGTTCATCGATACCATTGTCTATCTTACCCGGCATATTTTTAACTTTTATTGTAGGTTCTGTTTGGTTGTTTTCCATCCATTCGCCTGCTTTATTTTTAGCAGATACAGGTACAATTCCCCAATAACTTCCATTAGGTAAAGTTTCCCAACCTGCAAAACTACAAGTTCCAGGTACAGGCATACCAACTGTTTTACCAATTTTTAAATCTGTATAACCAGAAGCATAACAATGTCCGTCTGAATACATACTCTCATTAAATATTGATAAAGTTGGCTTTGTCCATCTAGAAGTTGGCTCGCCACCTACAACTTTTGCCTCTGTTTCATATGTTAAAAATGGTACACCCGTAAAAAACATTGCTAAATCTGCAACTAAATCTCCACCGCCATTAAATCGAGTATCAATTATTACACCTTTTTTATCCAAATATTTACCCATCATATCTTGGTAGATACTTCTGTATGGTCCGTCGCTCATACCAGGAATATGAACATAACCTAATTGGCCATTACTTTCTTTTTCTACTTGTTTTTCATTTATTTTTACCCATCTTTTATATAATAACCTATTTTCTTGTCCTAATGTTATAGGTTTAACTGTTATTGTTTGTGATTTATTTGTAGATGGATTTTCTATTTCTAACAACATAAATTTATTTGCGGTACGATTTAAATATTTGGCAACATCTGTATTTTTATCAATTAATACACCATTTATTTTTTTGATAACCATACCAGCTTTAATATTAAATTTAGCTTTATCTAAAGGACCGCCTTTTATAATTTCATCGATTAAAATACCATCATCTTTAAATTTGTTATTCATAAAAATACCTAAAGATGCTGTAGCATCTGCATTTTTAATATTATTTCCTCTAAATCCAGCACCAGAATGAGATACATTTAATTCCCCTAATAATTCTGATAACATTTCAGAAAACTCGAACTCATTGCCAATGTATGGTAAGTATTTTTGATATTCTTTTTTTAATTTTTTCCAGTCTTTTCCGTGGAAATTTGAGTGATAAAAAACAGCATTTGTTCTTAGCCAAACATGATCAAACATTGCTTGCTTTTCAGCAATTTCATCAAACTTTATTTCACCATTAATACTAACTGGTTTTTGTTTGTTTGTACTTGGATTTAATTTCGTAATTCTACCGCTGCTAAGTAAATAAAGATTTTTCATTTCTTTATCCCAAGTTAAGCTACCATAACCAACATTTAACTTCATTAGCATTTTAGTTTCTTTGGTTCTTAAATTTGTAGTCCATAAATTAGAACGACCTTCAAAACTAGATAAATAATAAAGTTTATCGCCATCTTTAGAAAGAACAGCATCACCTAAACGAG
>JAHDHO010000206.1 GCA_020631275.1 Polaribacter sp.
ATTTAGGCATATGATTACTGGTATATTTAAAAATATCAGCAATAATTTTCATGGATGGAGAAGGAGGGTATATGTAAGTATTTCTTACCATAAACTCCTTTAAAATGTCATTTTGAATGGTTCCTGAGAGTTGGTCCAATGAAACCCCTTGTTCTTCTGCTGCTACAATATAAAATGCTAGGATAGGTAATACAGCACCATTCATTGTCATAGAAACAGACATTTTATCTAATGGTATTTGATCAAATAAGACTTTCATGTCTTCTACAGAATCAATAGCAACACCAGCTTTACCAACGTCTCCTTGCACTCTTTCATGGTCAGAATCGTAACCTCTGTGGGTTGCTAAATCAAAGGCAACAGACAAACCTTTTTGTCCTGCTTTTAAATTTCTTCTATAAAAGGCATTGCTTTCTTCTGCGGTAGAAAAACCTGCATATTGTCTAATAGTCCAAGGTCTTCTTACGTACATTGTAGAATAGGGGCCTCTTAAATTTGGTGCAATACCGGCGACAAAGTTTTCGTGTTTAAAACTTTTTTCTTTAAGATTATTATCTTTTAGTAACGATATGTTTTCTACAGATTTTCTACTCATCTTCTAATTTCATTAAATTATATATTTTCGAACCTATATTTTTTGATAATTTTTCTTTTTGCTTAATTTTTTTTGTGCTTAAATAAACATAAAAACCACAAATACTTACAGATAAAAGAATGCAGAAGATTATAAAATTTTTTATACCACCAAAAAAGCTGTAAAGTTTAGATTCTAATAGAAAAAACAATAAAAACATAACAAAGATTATTGAAATCAAATAAATAGGAATTGCCTTTTTTATTTGTTCAACTTCTTTTTTTAAAAGTTTTTGCTCTTTTTGGTATTCTAAAATTTCGTTATTATTATTCACCTGATTTTTCTTCTTTAAGTCTTTGCTGTTCTAATTTTTCGGAAAGTCTTTTTCTATTAATTGGCGGAAATAAAGTTTTGATATTTCGCTGTTTTAAAAAAGGATCTAAAACTAGCTTATCGTACATTAAATTATCTTTATTGGGTTGTAAATTGGTCCCTAATAAAATCAATTCATTATTTAAAAACTGTGTTTCTTCTTTAGTTGCGCTTTCTTTTAATTTTCTTTGGATAATACCTTCTCTTAGTTGCTTTAAAAATCCGCCACCTTTTTCAATTTGTTTAAAAATTGCCAATGCTTTTTGTGCCATTTGCTCTGTTAGAGTGTCAATGTAATAACTTCCATTAGCAAAATCGTTAGCTTGTTCAAAACCACTTTCTTCTTTAAGAATTAACAATTGATTTCTAGAGATTCGTTCTCCGAATTCATTTTTAACATCAAAAATTTCATCATATGAAACATTAGAAATTGTAGTTGCACCACCTAAAATAGCACTCATACACTCAGAAGTAGTTCTAAGCATGTTAACATTATAATCGTAAATTGTCTTGTTTCTTAAAGTTGGTTTTGCAAAAATATGCACTTCTTTACCTTCTAATTTAAAATGATTTAAAAGGGATTTCCACAAAAGTTTAAACGCTCTAAGCTTAGCAATTTCATGAAAATAATTAGTGCCAACAGAAATTTCGAAATGTAGTTTATTACTAATTTTGTCTCCAAAAATATTGATGTATTCTGTTGCATGTGCTAGCATATATGCTAATTGTTGTACAATGTTAGCACCTGCATTTTCGTATAAATCCCCAGAAATAGATATGGAATTATCAACGCTGTTTATAATCTCGTTAATTTTTTGAGTATCTTCTTTTAAACTAACATGCCAATTCCCAGATTCGGCTAAGTTGCCTAGAATATCGGTTTGAAAAAACTTGTTTTTATGATTGATAAATGTATCAACTTTCTTTATAAAACTTGCGTCTAAAAAATTGATTTTAAAATAAACAATATTTTCGTTAAAATTAATTTGATTTAATACTGTTTTATAATCGAACTTCTTATTTGCTATAAATTGAATGGAATTAGCACCTCTTTTTAAAGCATCGATTGCTAAACTATTTGCTTCTTTTTCATCTAAAATAAGTATGGTTTGGCAAATATTATAAGAAGTTTTTTGCGTTGCCGATACTTTTAGGTTTGTTCTATCTTCCTTTGTGTAAAAAGGTTTTATAGTTATGCCTTCGTTAGTTGTATAAAGTAGAGTGTCGTTATAATCTGCACCTTTTAAATCTACTTGAATTTTTTGTTTCCAAGCAGAAGGTGATATTTCTTCAAATTCATTAAACAAAAATTTACTCATGCTATTTTATGGTATCAAATTCTATTATATAAATATCTTCATTTTCTTTTTTCATAAGATATTTCTCTCTTGCAAAACGTTCTAATTGTAAAGAGTCGTCAAGTTTTTTTATAGTTGCTTTGTCTTCGGCAATTTTTAATTTGTAAAATGAAATTGTGCTCTCTAAATCTTTAATTTCTTGATTAAATTTTCTGTGTACTAGATATGAGTTTTCATCAAAAAACAACATCCATATTAAGAATGGAATAAAAATTAAGACAAAAATGTTTGTCAAAAATTTAAAAGCTTTATTTTCTTTAATATTTTTTAAAGACATTTTTTACAAACGTTCGTTTATTACGGTTCTAACAATATCAATTGCGACATTATTAAACCTATCATTTGGTATAATTAAATCTGCAAAGTTTTTTGTTGGTTCTATAAATTGTTGATGCATTGGCTTAAGAGTAGTTTGATATCTTGTTAAAACTTCGTCCATATCTCTTCCTCTTTCTGTAATATCTCTTTTTAAACGTCTAATTAGGCGTTCGTCTGTTTCTGCATGTACAAAAATTTTAATATCAAATAAATCTCTAAGTTCTTTATTATTAAAAATTAAGATTCCTTCTACAATTACTACTTTTCTTGGATGTGTTTTAATTGTGTCTTTAGTTCTATTATGAGTAACGAAAGAGTATACAGGTTGATTTATTGTTTTGCCAGCTTTTAGAGCTTTTAAATGTTTTTTAATCAGTTCAAAATCAATAGCTCTCGGATGATCGAAATTTATTTTTGTTCTTTCTTCATATGGTAAATCGTCTGTTGCGTTGTAATATGAGTCTTGAGATATTACGCAAACTTCATCTGTTGGTAATTGTTTAATAATTTGATTAACAACTGTAGTTTTACCACTTCCAGTTCCACCTGCAATTCCTATAATTAGCATAAAAAATTATGATTTTGATAAAATATTTACTTAAAGCTGTAAAGATATTATAAATATATAAATTTATAAGTTATGTGGCTTGTTTTTCAGAATCAAAAAAGAGTTTAACTATTTAATTTACTTTCGAAAAGTATCTTTTGTAAAACAAAGT
>JAHDHO010000015.1:0-10193 GCA_020631275.1 Polaribacter sp.
AGCTATTGCAATTTATGTATTGTATTTCTTTGGAAACACATTTGGTAAAAATTTAGCAGAAGAAAGCTCTATATCCTCTTTATTAGGTTCTTGGGTTTCTGCAATGGTTATGGTTCCTTTTGGTATTTTACTAACTAGAAGAGCTACCAAAGATAAAGGCTTGTTTAATGTTGATGCAATTACACAACCTATTAAAAATTTCTTTTTAAAATTTAAGTCTAAAAAAGACAACTAAAATAAATATGACTTCAATATCAGATAAAAATAACACACAACTAGATAGCATTGCTGCTGCAATAGAAGATATAAGAAACGGTAAAGTTATTATAGTTGTAGATGACGAAAACAGAGAAAATGAAGGCGATTTTTTAGCAGCTGCAGAAAAAGCTACACCAGAAATGATTAATTTTATGGCTACCCATGGTCGTGGATTAATTTGTGCTCCTTTAACAGAAAAACGATGTAAAGAATTAGAGTTGGGAATGATGGTTAATAATAACACAGACCCAATGGAAACAGCTTTTACAGTTTCTGTAGACTTAAGAGGAAAAGGAGTTACTACAGGTATTTCTGCCTCGGATAGAGCTTTGACCATGCAAGCTTTAGTAGATAAAGACACAAAACCTTTTGATTTAGCAAGACCTGGTCATATTTTTCCGTTAAGAGCAAAAGAAGGCGGAGTTTTAAGAAGAACTGGTCACACAGAAGCTGCTATAGATTTTGCACGTTTAGCTGGTTTAGAACCTGCGGGTGTTATTGTAGAAATCATGAACGAAGATGGTACAATGGCACGCTTACCACAACTTTTAGAAGTTGCTAAAAAGTTTGATATTAAAATTGTATCTATTGAAGATTTGGTTGCTTATCGAATGGAGCACGATTCTTTAATTGAAAAGAAAGAAGATTTTGATATTATTACTCGTTTTGGTGAGTTTAGGTTAAGAGCTTATGAGCAAACAACTAATAATCAAATTCATATTGCATTAACTAAAGGCTCTTGGTCTAAAGAAGAAGGAGTATTAACAAGAGTTAATTCTACATTAGTTAATAACGATATTCTAGGTACATTAACTAATGATGCTGACAAGAAATTAGATCAAATGTTTCAAGTAATTAATGATGAAGGTAAAGGCGCAATTCTTTTTGTAAACCAGCAAAATCAATCACAAAACTTGTTAACTCGATTAAAAATTTTAAAAGAAAACCAAGAACATGGCGAAATTAAAGCGCCTGTTATCAAATTAGACAATAAAGACTTTGGTATTGGTGCACAGATATTACATGATTTAAACATCAGTAAACTAAAATTAATTACCAATTCAGAGCAATCAAAAAGAGTTGGTATGATTGGTTATGGTTTAGAAATTGTAGATTATGTAACTTACTAATTTATGCTTTGGATAACTTTATTAATTATCATTTTAATGGTTTTAAAATACATTAATAAAAGTAAACTAAGTAATTCTAAAAGAAAATCTTTTTATTTTAGAAGAAAGCTTTAAAAACAAAAAACTCCCAAATATTTTGGGAGTTTTTTGTTTTAAAGATAGTCTAACTTTTAGACTACTACTTCTACTCCATTTTCTAATTCTATTGCAGCATTATCTTTAGTAAATAATCTTGCCGTATGCTTACCTTTTAAAATGATTTTATTATCTTTAACTAATAACCAACTTCCTTCTCTTAACCCTAAAACAGGTGTGTCGTTAAAAACATGAAACTCTTTTATTCTTGTTTCTCGTGTTTCCCCCATATGTGTAGAACCTTCTTCTGGGTCTAAATAATGTGCGTTTATATTAAAAGGAATACAGCCTAAAGTTTTAAAACTTGGCGGATACACAATTGGCATATCGTTAGTATTTTTCATATTAACACCGCAAATATTACTACCAGCGCTTGTCCCTAAATAAGGCGTTCCATTTTCTAATACTTCTTTTAACGTTTGTAAAATATCATGCTGGTAAATTTGATTTACCAATTCAAAAGTATTACCACCGCCAGTAAAAATTCCTTCTGCCTTTTGTAAAGCCTCTTTTTTATTATCGAATTCGTGTAAGCCTTTTACTGTAATATTAATTGTAGCAAATGCTTTTTTTACAATTGCAGTATAAGAATTATAGCTAATACCACCAGGTCTTGCAAAAGGTATAAAAACTATGGTTTTTACATTTTTAAAATGAGTATTTAATGTTGGTAATAAATATTCTAAATACGTACTACCAAAAACTGTAGAAGTACTTGCTATTATCATGTTTTTCATACATCAAAAGTAAGAAAATTGTACAACAAATAGGGTTTAACAAAAATTTACAATTGCATTAATACAATTTTAAGACGATTACTAATTTTCTTTGTGACATGAGAAACTTAATACTTTTCATTTTTATTATTACTGCTGTAAACTTAACTTATGCACAAAGTAATAGGTTAGAGATTGCCGGAATTGTAAGCTTAGATAGTATACCTGTAAAAGATGTTCATATTATAAATTTAAATACAAAAACAGGAACCATTTCTAATGATTTAGGTGAATTTATTATTCCTGTAAAATTAGGCGATAGTTTATCTTTTTCTCATATAAATTTAAAAAAGAAGGTAATTACAATAACAAAAGAAGCACTTGAAGTTTTAAGGATAAATATTAATTTAACACAACAAATTGTTAGTTTAAAAGAGTTTACTTTAGAAAAACCCAGAAGTATTTTCGAGCAAGATAAAGATATTTTTGTTTACAAAGGTCCGGTTATAAATGCAACAACTTTAAATTTACCATATGCTAATACTGTAGCTAAAAAAGATGGGGCCATTTTTAAACTTAGTAGCGGCGGCGTTGTAAATTTAGACAATTTAATAAATGCTTTAAACGGGAATAATAGAAGTACAAAGCTTTTAAAGAAGGTGCAATTAGAAGATACCAGATTATCTAACATAAGAAAATATTTTTCTGATGATTTTTTTATCACTGATTTACAGATCAAAAAAGAACAAATTAATCCTTTTTTAAATTATTGTATTCAACAGAATATTATTTATCATTTTAATAAAAAAGAAAATTTAAAAGTTATGGCAATACTTTTAAAGCAAAGTAAATCTTTTCCTTTAAAAGAAGCTTCTGATATTAAAGTGACTCTAAAAAAGGATTAATCTTAACATGTTTTTACAATTGCTTTAGTAGACTTTTAAGAGTGATTTCTACTTACTTTGTAGAAAATCAACCACATGCCAAAAAAATTACTTTACATTTTCCTTTTGATAAACCTATCTATTTACTCACAAAAACAAGCATCAATTTTTAAAGGCAAAACTATAGATTCAACATCCTCGGTAAAAGATGTACACGTAATCAATTTAAATACGAAAGCAGGAACTTTTTCTTTAGAGAACGGAAAATTTCAAATTAAAGCTAAAGTTAACGACACTTTACAATTGAGTTCTATAGGATATCAGACAAAAAAATTGATTGTAAAAGCACACCATTTTATAGAAAAAGAAAATTTAATTGTGGTAAAAGAAGCGATTTATAATTTAGACGAGATTGTTTACAAAAGAACTAATTTAACGGGTACTTTAACTGTAGATGTTAAACAAACACCTAAAAAAAACTACAAAGAAGAAGCCGTTGACAATTTATTAGAAGGTATTAAAAACTTAGATTTGAAAGAAATTGCGAATATGAAAGTAGGTTTAGGTGAAGCCCATTTAATAAAAGCTGCTGAAGTAAAATTACCAAATACATATGCTGGCGTAGGAAGTTCTTTTACAATTGGTGGATCTAACAAAAAAAAGAAAACACAAATCGATTTTTTAGAAGAAGAAGATGAAATTGTTAAGAAAATTTATAATCTATTAGGTGAAGATTATTTTAAAAATGATTTAAAAATTAAGAAAGAACAACATATTATTTTTATAAACTCTTGTTTAGGTAAAAACATTGTTACACTTTATAAAAAAAATAATGTGCTAAAATTAATAGAGATCTTTAATAAAGAGCGAGTTAATTTTACCAAACAATAGTGATTTTTAACAGAAGTTTATAAAAATAATCTTTAATTTTAAGGGTTGTTATTCCGTAATTTGTAAACAACCAACTCAATTAAATGGTAAAAAAATTACTTTTCATCTTTTTAAGTTTTATAAGTTTCTTCAATTTGGCACAAGATAGAAGAACAATAATCAACGGAAAAGTTACAGATTCTTTAAACTTGGTAAAAAATGCCAATATTATCAATCTTAAAACAAATCAAGGTACATTTTCTACAGATGATGGCACCTTTAGACTTTTTGTAAAAAAAGGAGATTCTGTTAGGGTTTCATCAATACAACACATAACAAAAATAATTGCTATTACAGAGCAAATTATAAGTACTAAAAACTTGGCTATAAAATTGGCTTATAACACCGTTGTTTTAGATACTTTCGAGCTTAAAAGGCATAATTTATTAGGTAGTTTAGAAGCAGACTCTAAATCTGTACCAATAGATAAAAAAGAAGAAGCATTAAAAAGTATTTTAGATTTTTCTGACATCGATATGTCTATAGCAGCACCAGATGACCATATAGTTAAAATGAAACCCGATTTAGTAACCACAGACCCAACCGCAAGATTTGCAGGAGCTGGAGCAGGTTTTAGCATGCCTTTTAAAGATTCTGAACGTTTATGGGCATTGCGAAAAAAGTTAGCGAGACAAAAAGCATTTCCTTATAAAATATTATCAGAATTAGGTGATAAATTCTTTTTTGATGAATTAAAAATTCCTATCGACCGCTATTTTCATTTTCTCGAATATTGCAATCCTTTAGGTATAGAAGATTTACACAAAGAAAAAAAGATCTTAGAACTAATTAAAATTTTACAATCTGAAAGTAAATCTTACTTATTAATTATAAAAAAAGAGTAATTTGGCTCAGTAATTGTTTTTAATACCATATGAAATTTAAAAAATATATTCTATTACTATTCGTAATAACCCTAAGTTCTTTTTCGGTTCACAAATATTATTTAAGCTTAACTCAAATTAAATTTAATGAAGAAAGTAAATCTGTACAAGTTATAATAAATGTTTTTATGGATGATATTGAAACCGCTTTAAATAAAGACAACAATATTGATTTACAACTTACTACAAAAAAAGAATTAAAAAATAACGATATTTATTTTGAAAACTATCTGAAAGATAAATTACATTTTAAAATTAATAACAACGCTAAAAACTTTAATTATATTGGTAAAGAATATGAAGGAGATTTGGTTTTTTTCTATTTAGAAATAGAAGATGTAACCACTGTTTCATCCATAGAAATTAGTAATAAAATATTAATGAAACACTTTCCGGAACAACAAAACTTAATAAAGTCTAAAGTTGGTAAAAAAAATAAAAGCGTTTTATTAGAAAAAGATAATTACACAGAAATACTAACATATTAACTATTATTAATCAATTCAAATTTCAAATTATGAGAAAAATAGGGCTACTAATCCTTTCTTTTGTATTTGTAATTGGCGTAACTTTTGCTCAAGATTCTGTAACAAAAGAAGGCCACACAAATCAAAACAAATTTAGACAGTTAAAAGAACTTTTACCAACTCCTAATTTACAAAGAACTGCTTCTGGTGCACCAGGAATAAAATACACGCAGCAAAAAGTAGATTACAACATGGATATTGTTTTAGACGATGAAAATACTAGAATTTATGGTGAAGAAACAATTACGTATCATAATAATTCTGACGACACGTTGCAATATTTATGGGTACAATTAGATCAAAACATGCGTGCCGCAGATTCTAAAACGCCAGATATTCAATCAAGTAGTATACCTGGTAAAACTTCTAAAGCTAGGTTTGATAAATCTTATATAAACGCACCTTTTGATGGCGGATTTAAAATAGATCACGTTAAAAATATAGACAACAGCGATTTATCTTACACTATTAACCAAACCATGATGCGTATAAATTTAGCGCAACCATTAGCTTCTGGAGAGAAATTTCAGTTTAAAATAAAATGGTGGTACAACATCAATAACCATAGAACAGATGGTGGTAGATCTGGTTACGAGCATTTTAAAGAAAACGGTAATAATAATTATGTAATTGCCCAATTTTACCCAAGAATGTGTGTTTATGACAATGTTGAAGGATGGCAAAACGACCAATTCTGGGGAAGAAGTGAATTTGCTTTAGAATTTGGAGACTTTACCGTAAACATTACTACACCAGACGATCACATGTTAGGTGCAACAGGTGTTTTAAAAAACCCAGAAGATGTATTCTCTAAAAAAGAATTAAAAAGAATTGAAAAAGCTAGAAAAACTTTTGACAATCCTGTAGTTATTAGAACGCAAGAAGAAGCAGAAAAAATTGAAAAAAAGAAGTCGAAAAAAACAAAGACTTGGAAATTTTATGCTGAAAATGTAAGAGATTACGCATTTGCAACTTCAAGAAAATTTATTTTTGATGCAATGGCTGTAAATATTAATGGTAAAACTGTAATGGCAGAATCTTTATACTCTAAAGAAGCAAATCCGTTATATGGCGACCATTCTACTAGAGCAGTTGCACAAACTTTAAAAACGTATTCTAGATATACTTTTGACTATCCTTATCACAAAGCGATTTCTGTAGACGGACAAATGGGGATGGAATATCCACAAATTTGTTTCAATCCAGGAAGACCAAATCCTGATGGAACGTATTCTGATAGAGTAAAATATAGAATGATTAAAGTTACCATTCACGAAGTTGGACATAACTTTTTTCCTATGATTGTAAATTCTGATGAAAGACAATGGACTTGGATGGACGAAGGTTTAAATTCTTACATGGAAATGTTAGCAGAATTAGACTACGATAAAGATTTTCCTATTACAAGAGGTTATCCTAAAAACATTGTTCGTTATATGGCAGGTGACCAATCTAGAATTGCACCAATAATGTCTAAAGGAGATAATGTATACAGTTTTGGTAACAATGCTTATGGTAAACCAGCAACTGCTTTATGGATTTTAAGAGAAACAATTATGGGTAAAGAATTATTTGACCATGCTTTTAAAACCTATGCTAAAAGATGGAAATTTAAGCACCCAACTCCTGCAGATTTCTTTAGAACAATGGAAGACGCATCTGGTGTAGACTTAGATTGGTTCTGGAGAGGATGGTTTTATACTACAGATGTTACCGATATAGGAATAAAAGAAGTGAAAAAGTTTTATGCAGAAGATGCTAATGAAAATACTATAAATTTTATTCAAGATAAAAGCGCTGGTTTAACTATTAAAAAACCAAAATCTGCGAAACAAAAGTATTTTTATGAAGTTACCTATAACAAACCAGGTGGCTTAGTAATGCCAATTATAATAGAATTGACTTATGCTGATGGTACTAAAGAAAAGAAAACATATCCTGCCCAAATTTGGAGATATAATGACAAGGAAGTAACAAAAGCGATTCATTCAGACAAGCAAATTACTAAGATTGTAATAGATCCAGATTTAGAAACGGCAGATGTAGATGTATCTAACAATACTTTTCCAAGAGAAAAGAAAGATCAATTTAGTAAGTTTAAAAAGAAAATGAAGAACTAATTTTTAAGTCTTTAACTACTACAAGCGGTGCAAATTAATATTTGCGCCGCTTTTTTTTATAAAGGTTTGTTAAAATTTTAACAATATTTAACAGAACTGCACTTATATGCTTAATTTAGACGTCATAATTAATTCAATTCAAACAAAATGAAAAAACTTTCTTTACTTATGTTTTCTCTTTTCTTTGTTAGTTTTGCAACGATAGCACAACAGAAAACAACAGAAAAAAAGAAAACTCAGCAAGGGCACACAGACGAAAACAAATTCAGACAAATGAAAGATGTTTTTGCTACGCCAAACGATCAACATACTGCATCTGGTGCTCCAGGGCATCAATACTCGCAACAAAAAGTAGATTATGTTATGGATATTCGTTTAGACGAAAATGCAAACAAAATCTATGGAGACGAAAACATTACCTACCACAACAATTCTAAAGACCATTTAGAATATTTATGGGTGCAGTTAGATCAAAATATGCGTGCAGATGATTCTAAAACACCGTTAGCAAAATCTAACAGTGCTGCTGCCTTTGTTACTCCAGACAATTTTATGAGTTCTTATATGGGAGAAAAGAAAGGTTTTGGATATAATATCACAAAAGTAGAAAGTAATGGTAAGCCATTATCTCATACGATTAATAGAACAATGATGCGAATTAATTTACCACAAGCATTAGCACCTGGTAAAACTTTCGAATTTAGAATTGAATGGAATTACTTAATCAACGATATTAATAAAGATGGTGGTAGATCTGGTTTAGAATCTTTTCCTGATGGAAACAAAAATTATACAATTGCTCAGTTTTTTCCAAGATTAGCAGTTTATAATAACGTAGAAGGATGGCAAAACATGCAGTTTTGGGGTCGTTCTGAATTTGCTTTAGAATTTGGAGATTACGAGGTAAATTTAACTGTACCATCAGATCACATTGTAGAAGCTACAGGTTCTTTACAAAACGAAAAAGACGTTTTAACAAAAACACAACGTAAGCGTTTTGAAAAAGCTAGAAAAAGTTTTGACAAACCAGTTATAATTGTAACTCAAGAAGAAGCAGAAAAAAATGAAAAGGGACGTGCTACAGGCACTAAAACCTGGAAATTTAAAGCAAACAAAGTTCGTGACTTTGCGTTTGCTACTTCTAGAAAATACATTTGGGATGCAATGGCAGTTAACATAAATGGTAAAACTGTTATGGCAACTTCTTTATATCCTAAAGAAGGAAACCCATTATGGGAAGAGCACTCTACAAGAGCTGTTGCAACAACTTTAATTGAATATTCTAAATTAACTTTCGATTATCCTTATCCAAAAGCTGTTTCTGTACACTCAGAAAGACAAGGAATGGAGTATCCAATGATCTGTTTTAACTTTGGTAGACCAAATGAAGACGGAACATATTCTGACAGAACTAAAAAAGGAATGTTAGGTGTTATTATTCATGAAGTTGGTCACAACTTTTTCCCAATGATTGTTAATTCTGATGAAAGACAATGGACTTGGATGGATGAAGGTTTAAACTCTTTCGTAGAAATTTTAGCTGAAGATGTGTATGATCCAGAATTATTTGCATCTAATCCTGCAAAAAATATTACACGTTACATGGGCGGAGACCAAGCAAACATCTCTCCTATTATGTCTCAAGGAGATTATGTAAAGCAATTTGGTCCTAATGCATATTCTAAGCCAGCTGCTGGTTTATATATCTTAAGAAAAACAATTATGGGTCCAGAATTATTTGACCATGCATTTAGAACGTATTCTCAAAGATGGATGTTTAAACACCCAACTCCAGAAGATTTCTTTAGAACAATGCAAGACGCATCTGGTATGGATTTAGATTGGTTCTTTAGAGGATGGTTTTACACTACAGATGTTACAGACATAGGTATAAAAAGTGTTAAGCCTTTATATTTAACAGATAAGCCAAGTGAAAGAGTAACGAAGTTAAAAGAGCAATACAAGCAATATTTTGACAACTTAGGTGATTTAGTTTATATTACTGATAAAAAAGAAGATGCAAACGCAAATGCAATGAATAAATATGCAAATGGTAAAGAAGTTCCAGCATATATTTACTCTGTTGAATTCGAAAAGCCAGGTGGTTTAGTAATGCCAATTATCGTTGAATTAACGTATGCTGATGGTACTACAAAAAGAGAAACTTTTCCTGCACAAATTTGGATGCGTAGCGATACTACAGCGAAAAGAGTATTTTCTTCTACAAAAGAAATTACAAGTATTGTTGTAGATCCTGATTTTGAAACTGCTGATGTTGATACTTCTAACAACAGCTGGCCTAAAAAAGAAGGTAGTAAATTTGAAGACTTTAAAAAGAAACAAAAGAACTAAAACTTCTATTGTTTGTACTTAGTTTTTAAGTACTATTTAAATTATAAGAAAATCCAGAGAAATTATTCTCTGGATTTTTTGTTTTTAAGAACCCTAAAATCTCTCTAAACACTTAAGTGTATCATCTTATTTTTTACGTAAACACTTAAAATTATTTAATCAGGTTGTATATAATTAAACAAGATTTAGCTTGATAGAAGAAATAAAAGTAAAAATTGAGTATGAAATATGTAAAAAGCCTTTTGAATGATTAGCAG
>JAHDHO010000015.1:10293-28520 GCA_020631275.1 Polaribacter sp.
ACAAAACTAATTATATTTAAACACTTAAAATAATTAATATAATCGAATTGGAAATTAAAGAAACATATAGAAATAAATACACTATTTCTACCGACAAGAATAAATTAGATCTTTTGAGTATTCATAAATTTCTTGCAAACGAGACAGATTGGGCTAAAGGAATCCCAATTGACACTTTAAAAACATCCATAGAAAACTCTTTAAACTTTGGAATTTATTATGAAAGAAAACAAATTGGTTTTGCTAGAATAATTTCAGATTTCTCAACTATTGCTTATCTAGGAGATGTTTATATTTTAGAAGAATATAGAGGAAAAGGGTTAAGTAAATGGTTAATGAGTGAAATAATGGAGCATCCAAATCTACAAGGATTGAGACGTTGGATTTTGTTAACCGATACGGCTGAATGGCTCTATAAAAAATTTGGATTTAAGAAAATACCTAAACCTGAATTATATATGGAAAAACATAATCCTGCTGTATATAGCAGCCCTAAAACTAATGAGGTAAATTAGGTAATTTATTCTTAATTCATTAGCTTACCCCTATCCTGTCTAGAACTTGCTTTATTTATAATCACTCTTTTGTTTGCTTATAAAATGAGCGAGAAAAGATACGCTCACCTTATAATTACTGAGCTGAATTAACCAATTATATTTTAAAATTCACTTTTCAAAAACTCATTACAAAAGAAAAAACTTTTAGCATTATTAACTACTATTTAAAGTTTTTATAAAATAGGTACTATTTGACTGTAAAATTTCGAGATACAGAATTTTCAATATTGCCATTTAAATCAATCGCAGTAAATACCAAACTGTAAGTTCCTATTTCTGTTGGTGTATAACTTGCAGAAATTACAAGTTCTGTTTGTGTATTTGTAACACTATTAACTGTTTTTTCAAAGACGATAGTTCCGATCTCATTTAAAACTGTCAGTTTTATTGATTCAATTTTTGTATCATCTACACCTAAGGCTTTTATAATTACTTTATCAGCTTCTGGCCAAGCACCACCCCAATACCCTACATAAGTTTGATTTACACTAGGACTTTCAATTAAAACTTTTGGTGCCGTCGTATCTATATCTACCTCTTCTGTGGTTGAACAACTTGTATTTATTACTGCAACTGTTAATAAAGTAATTAATTTTATAAAATTATTTTTCATTTGTTTGTTTTATACATTATTGTAAGAGTAAGAAATAGCCTATTTCTAAATAAGTACCACTGCAAAACTATGTTATTTTGATTACATATATTATGTTGTTTATTATTAAATTGTTATCAAAAAGACCTCTTTAGGTTTCATTACGAATTTTACTATTTTAAAATTATTGGCAACATTAATTATTATAGCCATCATAATTGTTTTTAATGCTAAAACCTCGAACGATTACTAATAAAAAAAGGATATATGTTTTCACATATATCCTATCTTTTTGTTTATAAATTGCTAAACCTTAGCTTTTAGGCTTATCATCTTTAGAAGCTTTGTTCCAAATTTTAATTTCATCTTCTATTGTAACTCCTTCTAATACCTCTACATTTACTCCGTCTGATGTTCCTAACTTTAAAGTTCTTTTTTCATAAGTACCTTCGCCTGTTTTTACCTCTACATATGGCTCTTCGGTTTTTTTATCAAACTTTAACAAACCTTCTTTTATAGATAAAACACTATCTTTTTTTACTAAAACAATATCTGCGTTTGCACTATATCCTGCTCTAATAAAAAAGTTGTCGTCTAAAGATACATCTGCCTTAATCTTAAATTGAACGGCACCACCTTCTTCAGTTCCTTTTGGAGCAATAAAATTTAATTTTGCCGGAAATTTCTTTCCTTCAATAGCACCAATAGAAACTTCTATATCAGAATTCTTCACTAATTTTCCTACTTCAGATTCGTCTACTTTTCCTTCAAAAATCATTTTACTCATATCTGCTATAGATGCAATTGTGGTACCAGCATTAAAGTTGTTAGACTGAATAACTTGATCACCTTCTTTTACAGGAATCTCTAAGATTGTACCAGACATTTGTGCTATAATATTAGTGTTTGCTGCACCACCAGAACCCGCAGAACCTCTTTTAATAATTAAATAATCGTTTTGAGCGTTTTTTAAATCTTGTTTTGCTTGATTGTATGTAAGCTCTACTCCTTCATATTCTGCTCTTGCAATTACGCCTTTGTCAAATAAGTTTTTAGTTCTGTTATAAGAAATAGCTGCATTGTTTACTCTTAACTTTGCATTGTCTACTCTACCTCTTGCACTAATTAAAGATTGTTCGTTAGGCACAACTCTTACGGTTGCAATCAAGTCTCCTTTTTTTACTTTAGAGCCTTCTAACAACATTATTTTATCAATAATACCTGTAATTTGTGGCTTAATCTCTATTTCTTCTAAAGGTGTTACTTTACCTGTAGCCACAGTCTTTTTAACAATTGTGGTTTTAAAAGGTGTTTCTGTTTCATACTCTACAATACTTTTCTTGTTCTTTTTACCGAACCAAACAAGTGCTGCAATAAAACATACTGCGATAATTATTAAAATAATTTTAGATCTCTTACTCATGATTTGTTGTTAATTGATTTTATTCTTCTCTTAATGCTTCTATTGGTTTTACTACTGTTGCCATATGTGCCGGAATTAATCCTATTAATGTTCCTAGAAAAATTAATGTAGCAAAGGCAATTAAAATTATAGGTATGTTTACTGTAGGGTTTATCAACGGAATATCTTCATTGCTACTTGCTGCAGAATCTATTAAAAATAGTATTAAACTTCCAAAAATAATACCTAGCATACCCGCTGTTGTTGTTAAGAAAACAGACTCTAATATAATTTGTTGACGAATACTTTTTGGTGTTGCCCCTAAAGCTCTTCTAATTCCTATTTCTTTGGTACGTTCTTTTACGGTAATTAATAAGATATTACCAATTGCAAAAACACCTGCTATTAACGTTGCAATACCCACAAACCAAGTTAAAAATTGCATACCCGTAATAAAACCAGTAACCTTGCCTATTTCTTTACCAAGATTTACACTACCAAATGCTCTTTCATCTTCTGGATGCACTTTATGCAAACCTTTTAAGGTTAACAATATATCACTTTCCATTTGTTCGATGTTTGTACCTTCATTAGCGGTAATCATCATCCAATCTACTTTATTTGCTGTGTTGTATACTTTTCTAAAAGTAGTAAAAGGGATGTATGCACAATCACCATCAAAATTTATTGTATTAGAAGGTTTGTAAACACCAATAACCTTATAATTAATGCTATTTATTTTTACATATTGGCCAATAGGTATTTCTCCTTTATCAAACAATTGTTTATACATGTCTTCTGATATGACGGTAACTTTTGCCGTAGATAAAATATCGTTCTCATTTAAAAAACGACCATAAAGTAATTGTTTTTTCTGAATTTGATCTAATACAGGATAATCTCCGCTTACTTGAAAATTTCCAGATTTAAAATCTTTTACAATTAAATTACTAGTTTGATTTCTGGGTGCTAATAATTTAATTTCATCACTATATTCAGATTTTAAAACCTCAATATCATGCATAGTTAAAGAAAACCTTCTTCCTTCTTGAAAACCTTTAAAAGGTGTATCTGTTGCTTGTGTCCAAACAAAAACACTATTTGTTGCAAAATTACCAAACAGCTTGTTAAAACCATTTTCCATTCCTCTGGCAGCACCTAATAAAACAACCAATAAGAAAATACCCCACAAAACCCCAATTATAGTAATTGCTGTTCTAATTTTATTTTTACGGATACTACCGTAAATTTCTTGCCAAGTATCTGAATCGAATAAAAATTTCATAATTAATCTGCTCTTAATGCTTCTATTGGTTTAATATTTGCTGCCTTTTTTGCTGGTACATAAGCCGCAATTAAGCCAGATAGAATTAAAACTATAGTTGCACCTATTACTATACCTGGGCTTACACTTGGGTCTTTTATAAAATAATCTTCTTCTAAACTATTACCAATCAAACTTAAAATATACGTTCCTAAGGTAAGCCCTAGATAACCTGCAAGTGTGGTAATTAAGACAGATTCTTGTACAACCATACCTACAATAGAAACGGGTTTGGCTCCTAAGGCTTTTCGAATACCAAATTCTTTTGTTCTTTCTTTGATTACAAAAATCATAATATTAGAAATACCTATAATACCTGCAACTAAAGTACCAGAACCAATTAAGATTACAATGGCATATAAAACACCCATAAACTGCCCAACACCTTTATTAGCTTCTGCCATATTTCTAACAGAAAGCGCACTTTGATCATCTGGATGAATATCCATCTTTTTTCTTAAATCACGCTCCATTTGATTTCCAAAAGCAACAGCCGCATCTAAACTTAAATTAGGATTGTACCCTAAAGCAATCTGGCTAATGTAATCGTTATTACCATACATCATTTGTGCGGTAGTTAGTGGAATAAATGCTTTTCTTTCTTCGTTATCTCCGCCTTCATCAGAAAAAATACCTATTACTAAATATGAACTTCCGTTTACGTTTACCCTTTTTCTTAACGCAGGTCTTTCACCAAATAAATCTTTTTTAAGCAACCTACCAATTACAATTACTTTCGATTTTTCTTTTAAATCTCTTTCATTTAAATACCTACCTTCATCAATAATTGTTTTTTCTAAATATTGATGATCTGGGTTTACAGCCATTACACTATAATTGCTTGCCTCATTTTTATACTTAATGGTAAAGTTTTTATAAATTCTAGAAGATTTGTATTGAATTTTGTTTCCGTACTCCTCAGTAATATAATCGTAGTCTTTATTTTTTAATTGAACGGTTCTACCTGTTTGCAAACCTTTGTAAGGTTTAGAGGTTTTCCAGACTCTTACAAACATGGCATTTTGTGCATCATCTGCAAAAGCACCTTTAAAAGAATTACTTAATCCGCTTACAATACCAAATAATAAAGTAAACAGTAAAATTGCAAAGGCTACCGTAAAACCAGACATTACAGAACGTAATCTGTTTTTGTTTATACTCTGAAAAATTTCTCTCCAACGATCTAAATCAAACATATTAAACGGCTTTAGCTTTTCCTACTGCAGTTATTTCATCACTAATAATTAAACCGTCTTTTAAACGTACCACTCTTTTGGTTTGTTCTGCAACTTCTTCTTCGTGTGTAATAACAAAAACCGTCATTCCTTCATCATTAATATCCTTTAACAAATCCATTACAGAATCTGTTGTTGTAGAATCTAAGGCTCCTGTTGGCTCATCGGCTAAAACAACTTTAGGTTTGGTAACCAAGGCTCTTGCAATGGCAACACGTTGTTTTTGTCCACCAGAAAGCTCGTTTGGTAAATGGTTTGCCCAATCTTTTAAACCAACTTTTTCTAAATAATCTAAGGCTATTTGCAAACGTTCTTTTCTTGCCATACCTTTATAATACAATGGCAAAGCAACATTTTCTACAGCTGTTTTGTAAGATATTAAATTAAACGATTGAAAAATAAAGCCTAAGAATTTATTACGCAAAATTGCTGCTTTCTTCTCGTTCATGTTTTTTATCAACTGCCCATTTAAGTGGTAAGTACCTTCGTCATGCACATCTAATAAACCAACAATATTTAGTAAGGTAGATTTTCCAGAACCAGAAGATCCCATAATAGAAACAAATTCTCCTTCTTTAATATGTAAATCGATTCCTTTTAAAACGTGTAGAGAGTCTTTACCAATTGGGTAAGATTTATGCAGTCCTTCTATTTTAATCATTTGGTGGTTGTTTTGTATAAAAGTATTGATTACCAATGAGTACACTTACTAATTTTTTGTTAAAAGCAAGAGTTCACATTTCAAATACACACATAAGACGTCTTAAAATAAATTATGTTACAAGAAATTTTAAAAAACTTAAAGTATCTTTGTTATAAATTCATGAGAACCTTTTTAAATGCTTGATATTCCTAAAAATAAGAAGATAATTTTATTTGATGGTGTTTGTAATTTATGCAATAATGCAGTTACAAAAACAATTAAATTCGATAAAAAAAACGAGTTTCTTTTTGCTGCTCTTCAATCTAAAAAGGGTACAGAAATTATAAACTATTTAGGCATCGATACTCGCAAACTAGATTCTATCATTCTATATGAACCTGGCGTTTCTTATGATGTAAAAGCAACAGCTGCTTTAAAAATTATGCAATCTTTTGGCGGTTTATGGCATTTAACACGTATATTTTATATATTTCCAGAAAGTTTTAGAAATCATGTGTACGAATTTGTTGCTAAAAATCGCTATAAATGGTTTGGCAAAAAAGAGCAATGTATGATACCTACTAAAGAATTGAAAGCTAAATTTTTAGATTAATTATGAAATTGATTAACGCCTTAAAATGTGGGGTAATTTCATTTGTTTTAACAATCGTAATAATTGTTCTATCAATTTATATGAATGAGACAAATACTTATGTTTCTTCTACAATAGTAGGTTTAATAGCAGCTATTATTTTATTATTGTCCATTATCGGAATGATATTTTTAATTACAGAAAGAAAGAAGCCCCAAAAAAATCAAATATTTGTGTCTTTTCTAATAAACTTATTGTTTTTAATGATGTATTCTTACCTAATAATTTCTAATTGGAAATAAAATGAAATTACCTTCACAAGTAAAGTGTGTTATTTTTGATATGGACGGTGTAATTATAGATTCTGAAGAGATTCATAAAAAAGCCTATTATGAAACCTTCAATTCTTTAAATGTTCATGTTTCTGATGCTTTGTATAAATCTTTTACGGGTTCTTCTACAATTAACGCTTTTCAGAAATTAGTAAAACACTTTCAGCTAAATGAAAATCCAGAAGATTTGGTTTTAGATAAACGTAGACGATACGTAAACTTTTTTGAAAACGATCCTAACTTACATTTAGTTGCTGGTGTAGAAGATTTGATAAAATACCTCTACCAAAAAAACATCACATTGGTATTAGCTTCTTCTTCTGCCATGGTAAACATCAACCGTGTTTTTGATCGTTTTAATTTACACCAATATTTTGTGGCTAAAATTAGTGGCGCAGATTTAAAGGAATCGAAACCAAACCCAGAAATTTTTAACAAAGCAGCCATTCTAGGAAATACACCTAAAGAAAATTGTGTGGTTATTGAAGATTCTGACAACGGAATTAAAGCGGCAAACGATGCTAACATCTTTGTTTTTGGGTATGCCAATGTTTTATCCGAAGGTCAAACTTTAGAAAATGCCGATGCGGTTGTTAAAGATTATAAAGAGTTAGAAAACCTAATTTAATTACCTTTTTTGAAGGTGTAAAGTGTTTAAAAACCCAATAAAAACACCATAAAAAACTAAAAACCAACACCTTAAAAATTTTTAAGTAAATTTATTTTTCTTCATAATAAAGACAATTGTTCTACAAAAACAATCATCTGTTTTGTTCTTAATTGCCATTAAATGGCATCTTGCCTACCAAATAAGAAGGTAGCTGCACATGAAAACAAAACACTTATTAAGCGCACTTGGTTTAGCAATATGTATACAAAGTAGTATTGCACAAGAAAAGTTTAAACCAGAATGGAATTCACTTAAAAAATACGATATACCAGAATGGTTTCGAGATGTAAAATTCGGAATATTTATTCATTGGGGACCAACAACTGTTCCGGCACATGGATCTTCCGAATGGTACGGATACCATATGTGGGCAGAAGGCGAAGTTGAAGCTTTAGGAAACCCAGGGGTAGCACCCTCAGATGATTATAAATTCCATTCTAAAACCTTTGGAAAACCAGAAGAATTTGGTTACACCAAGTTTATACCAGAATTTAAAGCAGAACAATTTAACGCAAAAGAATGGGTAGATTTGTTTGTAGAAGCGGGCGCAAAATATGTTGTTCCGGTTGGCGAACATTGTGATGGTTTTGCGATGTACGATTCTAAAATTACACGTTGGAAATCAACAGAAATGGGACCTAAAAAAGATATTGTAGGTTCAATATTTAAAGAAGCAAAAAAGCATGGTTTAAAGGTAGGAATGTCTTCTCACTATGCATATGGTTGGCATTGGTGGACTTATAAAGATAAGTTTGAGACTACCAACCCAGAATTAGAGGATTTCTATTGGAAAAAACACGATCGTTGGGAACCTGCATCGAAAGCTTATGTAAAAAATTGGTACAAGCGTTCTATGGATATGATTACGCAATACAAACCAGATTTATTTTGGTTAGATTTAGGTTTTAGCGAGCCTGCATACGAAGAATATCGAAAAAAATTATTGGCAAACTATTATAACCAAGGTTTAAAAGAAAACCAAGAAGTAGTTTTAAACTATAAAAACATCAAATGGAAACCTGTACCCGATGGTGCTGCCGTTTTAGATATAGAAAGTGGTAAATTAGATCGTATTCGTGAAGAAGCGTGGCAAACAGACATGTCTTTAGGTGGATGGCGTTGGGGTTATACAGATGATTATCAAATGCGTGAAGCTGCTGCTTACATTAACGATTTGGTAGATATTGTTAGTAAAAATGGTTGTTTATTATTAAATGTTGCACCCAATAAACATGGTGTTATTCCAGAAGACCAACAAGCAATTCTTAAAGAAATTGGCGCGTGGTTAAAAATTAACGGAGAAGGGATTTATAAATCAAGACCGTTTACAGTTTTCGGACAAGGACCAACAAATGCTATTATGAAATTACATGGTAATATGCACGACAAAGGTTTTACTGCTAATGATGTACGCTACACTAAAAACAAGCAAACGGTATATGCCTTTATATTAAAACAAAAAAAAGGTAGAACTTCTTTTAGTTTCGATGCCTTAGGTACAGAAGATAGAGTGCTAACAGACGCTATTAAGAAAGTTTCTATAATGGGATATGATGGTGCTATCAAATGGATTCAGAAAGAAAACGAATTGGTTGTTGAATTACCTACTAACCTAAACTTAAAAAATGCTTTAGGTTTTAAAATTGAATTAGAAGATGCACCAAGTGATATATTAAAAACTAAAAAATAATATTATAATTTTTGAATACTCGCTTTGTAAGCACTTGGCGATACGTTGATATATTTTTTAAAGTTTTTAGAAAAGTAAATGTTGCTATTAAATCCGCAGAGACACCCAATTTCTTTGCAAGAATAATTGGTAGTGTTTAGCAATAAAAATGCTTTTTCAATACGTTGCCTGTTGATATAATTAATAGGATTCTGTTTAGTTACATCTTTAAATTTACGCGTGTAATAATCTGGAGACATCGAGTATTTTTTACAAGTTCTGTAACAGAGATGGTTTTACCGAAGAAGACATTCGTTTTACAACAAGAGATGGGCAATTGTATGCAATCGCTTTAGGTTGGCCAAAATCTGGAGTGCTACCTATAAAATCTCTAAGTTCTGTTAGTTATAATGGCACTATAACTAACATCAAATTGATAGGACACAATGGCAAATTAAACTGGAAACAAAATAAATCATCTTTAAGTATAAAACTACCAAGTAAAAAACCTTGTGAACACGCTTTTGTATTTAAAATTAACACAAAATAAAAATGAATAAAAAATCGAACATCGATCAGCATAAAGACATCCCTGTTTATAATACAGAGACTTGGCAATATGAAGATTTTGAAATTGGTAAAAAAGACAAATCAATAAGAAGAACTATATCCGAAGGTGAAGCTATGCTTTTTAACGGGCTCGTTTTAGACATGCATCCTTATGTTGGTGATGCTGTTTTTGCACAAGAAGAAGGTCTTTTTGAAAAGCGATTGGTTGCTGGTGCCATGGTTTTTAGTTTAGGGTTAGGCTTAATGGCTAATAATAATGTAAACACCTTTAGTTACGGTTATAACAAATTGCGATTTATAAAACCCGTTTTTATTGGCGATACAATTTATACAGTTCGCACACATTTAGATAAAACTCCCAAATATGATAAAATGGGCTTAATTACTGTAAGTTATGAAGTTTACAAACATCCAGGAGAACTGGTTTTGTATTGCGAACACTTACAGACGGTAACTTATAGAAACCCCGAAAATTTTACAAAATAAGGGTTATAATTACGTTTTAAGAATATTTTAAAAGTACACCTAAATCTATAGGTGTACTTTTTTTGTATCTTAGAGATTCTTAGTTTTTTATAAAAAATAAATTTCTAAAACCAAACCAATGAATCTCGAAAACAATAAAAAAAATGCTATTGCATTTTATAAAATGGCTTATAATGGTAATCCTGAAAAGGCAGTAGCACTATATGTTGGTGATAAGTATATTCAGCACAATCCTTTAGTAGCAGATGGCAAACAAGCGTTTATCGATTATTTTACTAGAATGCATAAAGAGTATCAAGACAAATCTATTCGGTTTGTAAGAACAATTGCAGAAGGCGATTTGGTGGCGCTTCACACACATCAAATTTGGCCTGGGAACGACCAATATGTTACTATGGATTTTTTCCGTTTTACAGATGATGGTAAAATTGTTGAGCATTGGGATAGTATTCAGCAAGTTCCAAATACATCAGCAAACAATAATACGATGTATTAATTATTGCTATAAAGAACAGCATACGAATTAGTTAAAATGTAATCATTAATTATTTAGAAAGCTCTACAAAAATTCGAACAGCAATTTATGTGAATTTAATGTAATGTTTCTTTTAACTTTAATACTAAGTATGTATCAATACACTATAATTTTAGTAAATTTCACAAAACAAGTAAATAAAGACCCCATTATAATTAATGCAGCTAAAAGAAAATTATAAAAAAATTAGAACTGCCACAGTAGATTTCTGTAACCACTTAGAAATAGAAGATTTTGCCATACAAGTGGTAAAATTTGCGAGTCCTGCAAAATGGCACTTGGCACATACCACTTGGTTTTTCGAAACTTTTATATTAAAAGAAATAGACAAAAATTATAAAGAATTTGATGCTAATTTTAACTACTTATTTAATAGTTATTACAACAATGTTGGTGCTAGAATTTTGCAAAACAACAGAGGCAACATGTCTAGACCAAGCACAAATACTGTTTTTGAATATAGAACGTATGTAGATAGTAAAATGTTAGCAGTAATGAACTCGATAACAAACCAAAAAATTATCGATTTAATTGTTTTAGGCCTGCAACACGAGCAACAACATCAAGAATTATTAGTTACGGATGTAAAATACATGTTGGGCCACAATCCGCTATTACCTAGTTTTCAAGAAAATTACAATTTAGTTGCAGATAAAAATGCAGTAAACACAAGCGTTAAAATAGATGCAGGTGTGTATACTATTGGGCATCAAGAAAAAGGATTTTGTTATGATAATGAACTTGGTGTACATAAAGTTTATGTGGCCGATTTTGAAATAGACAATTACCTTGTAACCAATAAAGAATATATAGAGTTTATTGAAGATGGCGGTTACACCAATTTTAATCTTTGGTTAGATGAAGGCTGGTCTTGGATACAAAATGAACATATAAAGGCGCCTTTGTATTGGCATAACATAGACAAGCAATGGCAGTATTACACTTTAGCAGGTTTGCAAAAAATAGACTTAGACGCAATATTGTGCCATATTAGTTATTTTGAGGCCAATGCATTTGCAACTTGGAAAAACAAACGATTACCAACAGAATTTGAATGGGAAATTGCTTCTAAAAAATTAAATTGGGGCTTGCGTTGGGAATGGACAAATAGTGCTTATCTACCCTATCCTAACTTTGTTACAGCAAACGGTGCCGTTGGCGAATACAATGGTAAATTTATGAGTAATAAAATGGTGTTAAGAGGTGCATCTACCGCTACCTCGGCAAATCATAGCAGACACACTTACCGTAATTTTTTTAGTGCAACAGATAGATGGCAGTTTACAGGAATTCGATTAGTAAAATAAGATGACAGAAACTTTTAAAGAAGAAATAAAACAAGGTTTATCGGCAATACCTAAAACATTGCCTTCTAAATATTTTTATAATAAAATTGGCGACGCACTTTTTGTACAGATAATGAATCTGCCCGAATATTATTTAACCAGAAGTGAGTTTGATATTTTTAAAAATAAAACCCAACAATTAATAGATGCTTTTGGCATTGATAAAAACACACATTTCGAGTTGATAGAATTGGGCGCTGGCGATGGTACAAAAACCAAAGAACTTTTAAAAGTTTTAGACGCTCAAAAATATCGTTTCGATTATATACCAATAGATATTTCTGCCAATGCTTTAGCGCAATTAAAAAACAATTTAGCCAAAGAATTGCCTAATGTTTCTGTAAAAACCCAACAAGGAGATTATTTTAATGTGCTACATTCTCTAAAAGAAAACAACAACCCAAAAGTAATGTTGTTTTTAGGTTCTAATATTGGGAATATGGATGATGAAATTGCTACGGAATTCATTTATAATTTAGGTGCAAATTTGCAAAAAGGCGACAAACTGTTATTAGGTGCAGATTTGATAAAATCGAAAGAAATTGTATTGCCTGCGTATAATGATACACAAGGTATTACGGCAAAATTCAATTTAAATTTGTTAGACCGAATCAATACAGAATTAAATGCAGATTTTAATACATCGCAATTTAAACATCAACCAGAATATAACGAAGAAGAAGGTATTGCCAAAAGTTTTATTGTAAGCACCAGCGATCAAGAAGTAACAGTACAACAATTAAACAAGACTTTTCATTTTAAAGAAGGTGAAAAAATTCACACAGAAATATCAAGAAAGTATAACGATATTTTAATACAACAAATTATTGCAAACACTAGCTTTACTCTTGATACTAAAATTATGGATAGTAAGGCTTATTTTGCTGACTACATATTAACAAGAAACTAAAAATAATTTGCTATGAAATTAGCACTATATGGCTTGGGTAGTAGAGCTACTGCTTATTATTTACAAGAATTAAACAAGCAATACAATTTAAAAAAAGGCGGATACAGCACTTGCCCACTTTGGATGTATAACACTAATTTTGATACTATAAATCCGTTATTGCCAAACGTTTCTAAACCATTAGACGTTATCGTTGCAAAAGATTTACAAGAAATAGCAGGATTACAACCCGATAAAATTATAGTACCAAATATTACGTTGCACGAAACAATAGATCGTGTTGCATCTGCTACTGCAATTGTACATCCGTTACCTTTAACGCTCGCTAAAATAAAGCAACACCAAGTTGCTAAAATCGTTTTAATAGGTTCTTTACATAGCATGAATGCAACTTACTTACGTTCATTTTTTAAAGAAAACGGTATTGCAGTAGTACTACCTACAGCTAAAGAAATGGAATTAATTGACACCGCAAGAAAAGCAATTTATGCCTATACAGAAACAGAAGAATTAGTGCAAGATTACCAAGCTATTTTAAAAAAGTATGCAGCCAAACATATTGTAGTAATTGCATGTACAGAACTTTCTATACTAAAGCCACAAGGAGTTAGAACTATTGCAGACATGGCAGATTTACAAATTCTAAACGCAGTACAAACAATTATATAAACAAAAAAGCCTTTGCAAATGCAAAGGCTTTTTTTATACAATCATTTATAATTATGCTTCTGTAGAAGCCTCTTTAATGGCTACAACTTCGATATCAAATACCAAATCTCTACCCGCTAACGGATGATTTCCATCAATTATAATAGCGTCTTCTTTTACCTCTACTACCATTAAATTCATTTCGCTACCGTCTGGAGCTTTCGAAACCAAGCCCATACCCACTTGTGGCTCCATGTCTTGTGGTAAGTCTTTTTTAGCAACTTCTTGTATCAATTGTGCATTTACTTCGCCATACGCATCCTCTTTGGCAATGTTTAGTGTTTTTTTCTCGTTCAACTTCATGTTTAACAACCCTTTTTCAAAACCAGGAATCAAACGTCCTTCTCCTAAAGTAAACTCAATTGGTTCTTTTCCTTCCGAAGTATCAAAAATTTGTCCGTCTGTTAATTTTCCTGTGTAATGTACTTTTACAGTGTTGTTCTCTTTTACTTGCATCATACTACTATGTATTTCTTTTTTAAGTTTGATAAACTACAACTCTTGCACTTTACAAACTTTTTTAATTTACACATACAAAGCCACCAAAACCAAGCCAAAGCAATTAATTTAGATAAAACTTCTATCTATTGCTTAAATATGTGGTTTCAAATATAAAACATGTTGCTATCATTGGTCTTAAAAGGCATTCAGAACAACCCGTAAGTTTGTCAGTCCAAAGAAAAGAAAAAGGCAATCATGTCATCAAAACTTAAAAATACATACCTAAAAATTTATACGATTAATTTTAAATTTCATTTTAACCTTCTTTTACAAACTACTATTTTTGCAAAATGGATACTAAGAAGCAGGTAATAAAAAAATTGCAACGTTCGGTTGCAGAAGCTATCAAGCAATTTTCTATGATTGCAGAAGGAGACAAAATAATGGTGTGTCTTTCTGGCGGAAAAGATAGTTATGCAATGTTAGATATGTTATTATATTTTCAGAAAGTAGCACCTATTTCCTTTGAAATTGTTGCCGTAAACTTAGACCAAAAACAACCAGGTTTTCCAGAAGAGGTACTGCCTACTTATTTAAGCAACCTAAAAGTACCTTATAAAATTATAGAAAAGAATACCTATAAAGTGGTAATGGATAAAACACCCGAAGGTAAAACTACTTGCAGTTTGTGTTCTCGTTTAAGAAGAGGTACGTTGTATGAAGCTGCCAAAGATTTAGGTTGTAATAAATTGGCATTGGGCCACCACAGAAATGATATTATAGAAACCTTTTTCTTAAACTTTTTCTTTGCCGGTAAAATGGAAACCATGCCACCAAAGTTTAAAAACGATGCTGGCGATTTAGTAGTGTTAAGACCTTTGGCTTTTTGCAAAGAAAGCGATATCGAAACCTATGCGGCGTATCAAGAATTCCCGATTATACCTTGTAATTTATGCGGATCGCAAGAAAACTTACAACGTAAAAAAGTAAAACAAATGATTGCCGATTGGGAACAGGAATTCCCGAATAGAAACTCGATTATGATGAATGCTTTGCAAAACGTTTTTCCGTCGCATTTACTAGACCATAACTTGTACGATTTCGAGAACTTAGAGACCAAAGTAACAGAAAATGTATAGTAAGGTTGTAAACCGCTTACACCCTACTACTTTCTTTATACACAGTTATCCCGCCTTTTAATTTTCTTTTCATTTTAAGAGCCGGTTGGTAATTGATATGAAACTTTTTAATGTTTCGTTTTACACTTAGTGCTTCTGGTGTAGCAGCTGCAACACCGCTAAAGCCCATTTTAAACTTACCCACATCACCAAGATCTACAATTTTACCATCACTTAAATGATAATCTAACTTTTTACCCAAAGCCATTAACACAGCTTTTACATCTACACTGTGCAAAGTACACTCGTTGCTAATGCTTTCGCTTAAGGTATCTAAATCTATGGTACCTGTATTTACGGCTTGTAAAATATAATTCTCGGTATTTTTACCAATACTATTATTTCTTTTAGAAATTCTGTAACGTAGTGCCATTTGTAATTTATTTTTTGTATCTTGTTAATTATCTTCTATTTACCTATCAATTCTAAATCTACAAATTATTCTACAATAATTTTAAAAATATACTAGTATATTTTTAAATAAATACTACAATAGTTACACAAGAATTCTAGTATTGCTCTAAACTACCTCAGTAGCAATGCAACAATACCTACTGAGCAATGCAACAAAACCTACTGACGGATGCACAAACGCACCCTAGTGCAAATAGTATAACCTTACCACGCATAAATAGTTTACCTAGAAACAAAAATGTATTTACTATTGGCTTTTACATATAAATACACGAAATTCGCTGACGTTGATTATAAATCGTTGAAAAAGAGATTATAATATAATTAATATTGATTTAAGGCAAAAAATTAACCTTGTCCAAAAAAATTAGCTAAATGAAGATTAAGAAAATAGAAGTCCAAAACTTTCGACTATTAGAAAACATAAAATGTAACCTAGAGAATGACATAACTTTAATCGTAGGAAAGAATAATACAGGAAAAACCTCTTTTTTTGAAGCAATAAAACTAGCTACTTCTGCAGATGGAAAATTTATTTTTGAAGACTTTTCTCAGAGTTCTTACATTATATTTAAATCTTCTTTCAATAAATATTTAGAATCTAAAAAAGAAGGAGTCACTGAAAAGGACCGAGAAGAACTCGAAAAACAACTATTAGCTGAAATTCCTAAAATTAAAATCAACTTTGAAATTGAGTACAATAAAGAAAATAATGAATCATTAGTTGAGCTTAGTGAATTTATAACTGACTTAGAAGATGCCAGAAATGATGCTACAATTTGCATTTCTTTTGAACCTAAAAATACTTTAAAAATATTTCAATCATTCGATAAGAGAGAAGATACAACGATAGAATTAATAGAATATCTACATAAAAATATAAACTTCTTATACGAAACTGTTTGTTACGCAATAGATAAAGAATCCGAATATCATAGAAAAATTGAAGACAGTTTTAAAACTAAAATTCAAAAAATAGTACTTTTTGAAAGTATCAAGGCAATGAGAATTTTAGATGACATAAAAGGCGATTCTAACAATGCATTATCTCTAGGTTTTTCAAATTACTATAGTCATAGAGATAAAACAGATAATAAAGATGTTGAAGAATTAGAAGATGCTCTTAAAGTTGTTGCTTCTGATTTAAAAGAAAAATATAAGAAAGTATTAGAAAATATAATGCTTGAATTAAAGAAGTTTGGAGCCAATACACCTGTTTCAATACCTCCTATAGAAATTGATTCTATATTTGATTCTGAAAAAGTATTAAAAAACAATATCCAATATTTATATAAACAAAATGAAATAAACTTACCTGAGAGCTATAACGGACTTGGATACAGTAATCTAATTTATATGATTTTAGAATTAGCCAGTTTCATTGAAAAATTTAAAAATTCTAAAGAAGAAAAGCTTTCAAATTTTCTTGTTGTACTTATTGAAGAACCAGAAGCTCATATGCATCCTCAAATGCAACAAGTATTTATTAGTCAAGTAGCAGAACTTGTAAAAGAAGCTAGAAATAAATATAATATTCAGATACAGGTTATAATTACAACGCATTCTTCACATATACTTTCAGAATCAGGGATTGAAACAGAGAGAGGGTTTAATAGAATTAGATATTTCAATAGATTAAAAACAGCATCTGGAGGATATAAAATAACTAATCAAGATTTTAATAATTTAAAAATTAAAGATGATGCACGAACTTTTAGATTTTTAAGGCAATATCTAACACTTCATAAATCTGATTTATTTTTTGCAGATAAAGTCATATTAGTTGAAGGAACAACTGAACGTATGCTTTTACCTCAAATGATTAAAAAAAGTGCTAAATCATTATGTAATGAATATGTTTCTATACTTGAAGTTGGCGGAGCGTATGCTCATTCTTTCCGCGAAATGTTAGAGTTTATAAATGTTCGAACTTTAATAATTACAGATATTGACTCAAGTAATAAAAAGGATGGAAAATGTCCAGTTGCGCAAGGTGAATACACAAAAAATTATACTTTGATAAGGTGGCTGCCACAAAAAGAATTAATACCAGAGTTAACTAGTTGCAAAACTGAATACAAAATACAAGAAAACATTCGTGTAGCCTATCAAACGAATGAAAACGGTTATAACGCAAGAAGTTTTGAAGATGCTTTTATAAATACAAATAAAGATTTTTTTTTAACTGAATTTTCAGTTGTCGAGACAAAAGAATCTAAAATTATAAAGGATAAATTTTCTTATTTAAGAAAAAAGAAAATAGATATTTCTAAAGAAATACCAACTAAATTTAATTCAAAACAAAAAACAGAGTTTACATTCGATATTATGTCATTTGATGAAGAAAAATATGGAGAATGGAAAGTTCCAGAATATATAAAGGAAGGTTTGATTTGGTTAGCTAAAAACGATTAGAATGACAGCTATAGAACAAATAATAAAACATATAGAAGATAATAAAAGCTATGTACTTGAAGCTGGTGCAGGTTCAGGTAAAACATATACTTTAATTCAGACTATAAATCACGTTTTAGTAACAAAAGGAGAAAGTATCAAATTAAACAATCAAAAAATTGTTTGTATTACTTATACTAATGTTGCAAAAAAAGAAATTATTGAGAGG
>JAHDHO010000016.1 GCA_020631275.1 Polaribacter sp.
AGACCAAATTAGAGATGAATTAATTGCATTAGGAATTCAATTAAAAGACGGTAAAGACGGTACAACTTTTAGTTTAAATTAAATTTTTGGTTTGAAAAATTAAAGCGCTTTTTAAAAATTAATATTGAAAAAAATCCTTTCATATCCATTTATTCTTTTAGTCCGTTTTTATCAAACGGCTATTTCTCCGTTTACACCAGCAACATGTAGATATAGTCCTACATGCTCTCATTATACAATAGAAGCGTTGCAAAGACATGGCTTGTTTTCTGGTGGTTGGTTAGCTATAAAAAGAATATTTAGTTGCCATCCTTGGGGCGGTAGTGGTTATGATCCTGTGCCAGAAAAGAAAGAATAACAATTAATTTATTTAAAACAGCGATTGCTTTATTACTTTCGCACTTAGAAAAAATAAAAATATGAGTTTTTTAGCAATAGAATGGAACCCGTCTATAGGAATAGATTTAGGTTTTTTTACAGTTCGTTGGTATAGTTTAATGTTTGTAGCAGCATTTTTACTAGGCTTACGTTTTATGAAAAAAATATATATCGAAGATAAAATTCCTGTAGAAAAAATGGATCCATTGTTTATGTATGTTTTTCTATCGATGTTAATAGGAATGCGTTTAGGTGATGTTTTCTTTTACAGTTGGGATTATTATCAGCATAACTTATTAGAAATATTTTTACCATTTAAAAAATCTGCAGAAGGATGGAAGTTTACCGGTTTTACAGGTTTTGCAAGTCATGGTGCTGCTATTGGTATTCCAATCGCGATGTATTTTTATGCTAAAAAGCACCTACAAAAACCTTGGTTGTTTATTTTAGATAGATTGGCAATAATGGTTGCTTTGGCAGGATTTTTTATTCGTTTTGGTAACTTTTTTAATTCAGAGATTTACGGTAAAGAAACAGGAAGTAATTTTGGAGTAATTTTTAAAGCAGCAGGAGAAACTGCACCAAGACATCCAACACAATTATATGAAGCTTTTAGTTATTTGGCATTATTTTTTGTGATGTGGTATTTATACTGGAAAACTGATAAAAAACAACAAACAGGATTTTTATTTGGTTTGTTTATGGTTGTTTTATGGTCTTTAAGATTTATAATAGAGTTTTTAAAAGAACCTCAAGTTCAGCAAAGAGGAGAAGAGTGGATATTTAGTCCGTTAAATACAGGGCAAGTTTTAAGTATACCTTTGGTTTTAATAGGTGTTTGGCTAATGTTTAGAAAATCTAAAACTAAAGCTTAATTATTTTTATGGAGAAATTAAAAAAACGTTGGAATATTGAAAGTAACTGGTCTGTAGTTGCAATTTTTATTGTTTTTGCTATTAATGGTTCTTTTGCTGCTTGGGTGGCAAAACCCATAACAGAATTTATTGGTTTAGATAAAGAAACCATTTCTGGTTTTATTTATTGGCCATTAAGAATATTGCTTATTTTTCCAGTTTATCAATTAACGTTACCAATTGTAGGTTGGCTTTTTGGACAATTTAAATTCTTTTGGGCTTTCGAAAAGAAGTTTTTAAGTAGATTAGGTTTAGGCTTTTTATTTAAAAATGAAGATTAGTTTTCTATTACTTCTTCATTTTTTCTCTTATTTATGATGTAGCTATAAACCCACATAATTGTAAAAGTTGGTATAATATCTAAAGGTAATATTTCCTCTAAAAAAGAAACAATACCTGCAACTTTACCTTCTTTACCTTTATACATTTTTGTCATTATATAACCAGATATTGGCGCCCAAAGAAAATCTAAAAAAGGTACTGGTATTAAGCCGAAAGCATCTAAAGCAATACTTGCTATTAATTTTTTGTATTTATTATTCATATTCAATATCTATTCAAAATTCTTGCCAAAAAAATATTATTATATTTAAAAGGCAATAGTTTAACTATAAAATCTATTTTAAAGTGAAATTTAATCAATTTAAATCAAACATAAACTCTTTTAAAATTAGTAAATTAGGTGGTTTAGATGCACAATTTAAATTGGCACCAGAACTTAGATTAAGATATGATGCAGATAAAATTAAAGCTAGTAATCCCAAAAGAGCCGCTGTATTGGCATTATTTTATCCAAATGAAGATAAAGAAACTACATTTATTTTAACAGAAAGAGCTAGTTATAAAGGTACCCATTCTGCACAAATAAGTTTTCCGGGAGGTAAAATTGACACCTCTGATAAAGATTTACAAGCTACAGCAATAAGGGAAGCTAATGAAGAAATTGGTATAAAAACAGAATCTGTAAAAATTATAAGAGAACTTACAGATGTTTATATTCCGCCAAGTAATTTTTTAGCAACTCCTTTTATTGGTTATCTATCAGAAAGACCAAAATTTATAACAAATTACGAAGTAGCAACTACAATAGAGGTTTTATTAGAAGATTTATTAAATGATGCATCATTAAAAACGGTTAATTTAACTACCTCGTATATGAAAAATGCAGATGTACCTTGCTTTAAATTAAATGGTTATGTTGTTTGGGGTGCAACAGCGATGATGTTATCAGAAATTAAAGAACTTTTAAAACAATAAGGTTTGTAAATTGTTTTGTAAATTTGTAGCTAACCAAGTATTAAAAATTAAACTGTAATGCCTTTATTTAAAAGAAATCCTTTTGGTCATATTTTGTTTTTAAAAAAAATGATTATTAGAATTTTTGGTGTAATTTCTCATGGAAGATATCGTAAATTTAATAATTTGCAAATTGAAGGTTCTGAAATATTAAGAAATTTACCAGATAAAAATGTTTTGTTTATCTCTAATCATCAAACATATTTTGCTGATGTTGCTGCAATGTTTCATGTTTTTAATGCTGCATTAAAAGGTAGAGATGATTCTATTAAAAATGTTGGTTATATCTGGAATCCGAAGTTAAATATTTATTTTGTTGCTGCCGGAGAAACCATGAAATCTGGTATTTTACCTAAATTATTTGCGTATGCTGGTTCTGTTTCTATTGATAGAACTTGGCGAAGTGCAGGTAAAAATGTAAATAGACAAGTTAAAAACTCTGATATTTCTAATATACAGAAAGCTATTAAAGATGGTTGGGTTATTACATTTCCACAAGGTACAACAACCCCTTTTAAACCAATTAGAAGAGGAACCGCACATATTATTAAAACTTGTAAACCAGTAGTTGTACCTATTGTTATTGATGGTTTTAGACGATCTTTTGATAAAAAAGGATTGTCTATAAAAAAGCGAAATGTTTTACAATCTATGGTTATTAAAGAGCCTTTAGATATTGATTACGATAATGAAACGGTTGCAGAAATAGTAACTAAAATTGAATATGCGATTGAACAACACCCTTCATTTTTAAAAGTTTTAACTGTAGACCAGATAGAACAATTAACTAAAGAAGAAGAAGAGTTAAATAAACAAAGAGAGTTTTGGTCTTAAAAATTAAGGCCTTCTTTTTCTTTTTAATTCGAATAAAGTGTATTCAAAACCGATAAAGAAACTATAACGGTATTTTAAATCGTCATATAAATATTCTAAATCTGTTCTCTGAGTTATTTGATTTAATACACTTAATCTAAATCGGTCTCCTAAAAAGTATTCAAATTGCAAACCAGCAGATAAGCTAAACAAGTTTTTACCTGTTCGGTTGATGATACCAGCGCCAATACTTGGGGTTACATGAAAATTATAATCATCTAAAACTTCCATAAAAGAAAAACCACCAAATGCGCCAAATCGAGTATAAATATCATCTAAAAGAGCTTGTTCAAACTCTAAACCGTACATAAAATAACCGTATTTTTTGTCTTGGGTTTCATGTTTTAATCTAAAATTATAATTTAAAGTTCCTGCTCGGTTACCAAGTTCATCTCCCCAAATAAGGAGTTTCATATCTTGATGTAAAGAAAGATTTACAGAGTTTTGTGCTTTTAAAATTGAACAACTAGCTATAAATATAGCTAAAAATAGGATGGGGGTTTTCTTTTTCAGAATCATATTTTTTTTACTAAAATAGTTGATAAAGGTACTATTATTTTTGAATTGATATTAAATTTAATTCATTTTTAAAATTTTATCAATTTTTTGAAGCTCTTCATTATCAAAAATAATGTTTTCTAAAGCTTTCAAACTATCTAATATTTGATCAGTTTTACTTGCTCCAATTAATACAGAGGTAATTCTTTCATCTTTCAAAATCCAAGAAATTGCCATTTGTGCTAAATTTTGATTTCTATTTATTGCAATTTCATTCAATGCTTTAATTTTTGGTAAATTTTCTAAAACCATGTCTGTTTTTAAATATCTGCCATCTTTTATTGCTCTAGAATCTTTTGGTAAACCATTAATGTATTTATTAGTTAGCATGCCTTGTGCTAACGGAGAAAAACAAATGGCACCAACTTTAGATTCTTCTAATAAATTTAACAAGCCATCTTCTACCCAACGATCAAACAAACTATAGCGAGGTTGATGTATTAAACAAGGTGTACCTAATTCTTTTAAAATTTTAAATGCTTTTTTTGCTTCTTTTGGTTTGTAATTAGATAAGCCAACATATAGAGCTTTACCTTGTTTAACCATCAAATCTAAGGCGCCCATTGTTTCTTCTAAAGGCGTATTATAATCTGGTCTGTGATGATAAAATATATCAACATAATTAAGACTTAATCGCTGTAAACTTTGATCTAAACTTGAAATTAAATATTTTTTAGAACCATTATTCCCATAAGGTCCTTCCCACATATCATAACCTGCTTTTGATGAAATAATCATTTCATCTCTATAGTTTTTAAAATCTTTTTTAAGAATTTTTCCAAAAGTTGTTTCAGCAGAACCGTATGGTGGTCCATAATTATTAGCCAAATCAAAATGAGTTATTCCGTTATCGAATGCACATTTAATTAAATTTCTTGCATTTTTAAAATTGTCATTTTCTCCGAAATTATGCCATAGACCTAAAGAAATTTCCGGAAGTAATAATCCGCTATCTCCAGTTCTTCTATAATTCATTTTCTCATACCTCTCTTTAGAAGGTGTGTACTTTTGTTTTTTACTCATTTTGTATAGATTTTCTAAATCCGAAAGCTGCAATTAAGCCTATAGCAGGAATTATTGTAAACGTTAAAAATAAATTTTCATACTCATTTATTGTAGGGTTTTCTCCCAACATATAACCATTAAATAATGACATAAAAATATCTGGTGTAAAACCAACGACAGATATAATTCCAACTAAAGTACCTGTAAACTGTATAGGCGTGTTGGTCTCTTCTATAATTGCAAAATACAAACCCCTTAATGCATATGTACCAAAGGCCATTAATATAAAACTTGCAAATGAAAAAGCTATAATTTGGTTTGTAAAAATACCAGAGCCTAATAGTAAAGAACAAAAAATTAAGATGATAAAACTAGGTAATATAATTTTAGACGGAATGTATTTATCAGCAACATAACCAATTGAAATTGCTGCTAGTGGTCTTAAATACTGAATAAAAACAGCAAAGTATGTAGCTTCTTGCAAACTGAAATTCCATACATCTTTTGCATAAGTACCATAAACCCCTGTAAGCTTATAAGCACAATATGCACAAAAAATAATAAGTGAATGATAAATTATTTTTCTTTGTTTTAGTAACAAAAAAGCTTCTTTAAAATTGAATTTAGCTTGATTTTTGAGGTTTTTAACATCATCTTTTGGTAAGAATTTCCATACTAAAAAGGCAATAAAAAAAACTATACAGGTAATTGCACCAATTATGTATTGTAAAGTTTCTACTTTAGTTTTTTGGCTAATTTCAATCGCATTTTTAGGAAAAAAGTAAGTAAGAATACTGGCTCCAAACAGAGCTATTGTAGCTGCAAAAAAACCTCTACCACCATCTAACAAACCAAATGATAAACCTTGATTATTTTTATTTCCCCATTGTCTTGTTGCTTTTATTAGGGATGACCAGAATAATAATATTGTAGAAATACCCCAAAATGCATATAACATTTTTAAACTTGAGATAGACGGAATTATCACCATCCAAAATCCGCCAAAAGCAGTTAAAATTAATGATAGAGTAAGTAAATTTCTTGCTTGCCATTTATCTGCTACAAAGCCTCCAATAAAATAAGACAAAACTGCTGTAATACCATACAGTGCTTGAGCTTCACCAATTTGAGCATCAGAAATAAGAAAGGCGTCTCTAATTATCGGTTTAAAAACACGCATCAAAATAAACGGAAGTAAAAAAATAGCTTCGCCAGCAATTATAAGCGTTAGCATAGAAGCTATTTTATTTTTGTTTTGCATTCTACTAAGATAATGCTTCTTTTAGAATTGTTATTGGGTGTTTGGCAATTCGTTTTGTACCGTCGTAAATTTGATGTCTGCAACTTGTACCCGCCGCTACAATTTCTGTTTCTTTAGGTGTGTTTCTAATTTTAGGAAATAATGTGTCTTCGCCTACTTGCATAGAAATATTGTAATGCTCTTTTTCATAACCAAAAGAACCCGCCATACCACAACAACCAGAATTTATAATTGTTACGTTATAATTCTTAGGAATATTTAAAATTTGAAAACTTGCATGTGTACCAGACAATGCTTTCTGATGACAATGCCCATGAATTTTTAAAACTTTAGTTTCTTTAGTAAATAAATTGAGGTCAAAATTTTTGTTTTCTAATTCCTTTGCTAAAAACTCTTCAAAAGTAAATACATTTTTAGCTATTTTTTCTGCGGATTTTTTGTCATCTGCTAAACGAACATATTCATCTCTAAAAGTTAAAATAGCAGAAGGTTCTATACCAATTAATGGTGTTTTCTCTGTAATAATATCTTTAAAAATAGCAACATTTAAATTGCAAATATTTTTAGCTTGCTTTAAAAAACCTTTAGAAATATAACTTCTTCCAGATTCCTCATGATTAACAAATTTTAAATTATAACCAAGTTTATCTAAAAGGTGATAAGCATCTTTACCAATTTCTACATCATAAAAGTTAGTAAACTCATCACAAAATAAATAAACTGTTTTTTTATGTTTTGTAATCGGTTGTTTTTTAAACCATTTTTTTAAAGTTGATTTTGCTAATTTGGGTACTGTTCTTTCTTTAGCAACACCCATGGCAGCTTTTGCAAACGGTGTATTTAAAATAGCATTTGTTAAACTAGGTACAATACTACCTAATTTATTGTATTTTACATTTTCTGCAAATAATTTACTTCTAAAAGAATAACCATTTGTTTCTTGATATTGATATAAGAATTCTGCTTTCATTGTAGCAATATCAACATTACTTGGGCATTCTGATGCACAAGCTTTACAGCTTAAACACAAATCAAACACTTCTTTTAACTCTTTATGATTGAACTTGTTAGATTCTTTAGAGTTTGTTAAAAATTCACGTAAAGTATTTGCTCTAGCACGTGTAGTATCTTTTTCATCTTTTGTAGCTCTATAACTAGGGCACATAGTTCCGCCTGCTTCTACAGGTTTTCTACAATCACCAGATCCATTACATTTTTCTGCTAATTTTAAAATTCCTTCACTATCAGAAAAATCTTGAATTGTTTCAATTTCCGGCTCAACTCGGTCAATTTCATAACGCAAATTCTCATCCATAGAAAAAGCATCTGTAATTTTACCTTTGTTAAAAATATTATCTGGATCGAAAGCTTTTTTAATTCTTCTTAATAACTGATAATTTCTTTCACCAATCATTAACGGAATAAATTCTGCACGTACAATTCCGTCTCCATGTTCGCCACTAAAAGAACCAATGTATTTCTTAACCAATTCTGCAGTTTCAGTAGTTATTTTTCTAAATAAAACAACATCTGCTTTCTTTTTTAAATTTAATATTGGTCTTAAATGCAATTCACCAGCGCCAGCATGTGCATAATACACTGCTTTTTGCTTGTATTTAGACATTATTTCGGTGAATTCTTCTATATAATTTGGCAAATCTTCTAGAGCAACCGCTGTATCTTCTATACATGCAACTGCTTTCATATCTCCAATCATATTACCTAAAGCACCTAAACCTGCTTTTCTTAAATAATGAACTTTAGCGATATCTTTACCATAAACTTTAGGATGATGATAACCTAAATTATTATTTTCTAAATCTTTAATTAAATTATCGGCTAAAATTTCTGCTTCATCGATCGAATTAGCCGAAACTTCTAACATTAAAACTGCTTCTGGATCTCCTTTTAAAAAGAATCGATTTTTTGCTAAATCTCTATTGTTTTTAGTACAATCTAATATGGTTTTATCCATAAGTTCGCAATTGTATAAATTATGATTCATTGCCGTAACAGTGGCAATTAAACTTTCGTTTATACTTTTAAAGTGTGTACAAACCATTATACTTTTAGTTGGTGGTAAATCATCTAATTGTAGTGTAATAGATGTAGAAAAAGCCAATGTACCCTCGCTACCACTTAAAAATTTTGCAACATTTATGGTCGATTCTGTTCCGCCAAATAAATCTGAAGATAAAAATTCATCAACCGCATAACCTGTGTTTCTTCTGTGAATTGTTACTTTCGGAAATTCCTTTTTTATTTCTTTCTGATTTTCAATTTGAGATAATTCAGAATAAATAGCTCTATATATTTTACCTTCATGGGTATTTTCTTTAATTTTTTTAAGAAATTCATTAGAAGTAATTTCTTTAAAAGTAGCTGAACTTCCATCACTTAAAATGGCTTCAATTTCTAGAACTTTATCTCTAGTTACACCATATTTTATAGAAGTGCTTCCAGATGAATTGTTACCAACCATTCCGCCAATCATGCAACGATTAGACGTAGAAGTATTTGGCCCAAAAAATACTCCAAATTCTTTTAAATATACATTTAAAGAATCTCTAACAACACCAGGTTGAAGTTTTACGGTTTTATTAACCGCATTAAAAGAAATTATTTTTGTAAAATGTTTAGAAACATCTACAACAATACCATCGCCAACACATTGACCTGCAAGAGATGTACCTGCAGTTCTTGGTATTAAAGTGGTGTTGTTATTTTTTGCAAACTCAATTAATGTTTTTAAATCTTTATTATCTTTAGGAAAAGCAACTGCTAAAGGTATTTTTCGATAAACAGAAGCATCTGTAGCATATAATGTTTTATGTAAGTTGTCGAATAAGAGGTCTCCAGAAAGTGAATTATGAAGTTGTTTTAAAACAGTATTTTGAATCATTTTACTTTTTTAAATAGGTGTTGTTAAAACAAATATCTGAATAAAATAATGATAATTACAGAATAGGTATGTGGTTTGTATATTTTTATTAATTTTATAAAAAAGACTTTAAATTATTACTGAATTGAAATTTATATTAATTTTTTATGCCTAATTCTAGTATTTTAAATTTTGAAGTTTCTATTTTTTAGCTTTTTCTACAAGTTCAATTTTATTTAAAGTTGTTTTTGTAGTGAATATACCATAATTAATAGTAACATTTTTCTTATCAATTTTATCAATTGTTCCTACAGAATTAGAGTCTATTATCCTAACTCGATCATTAATTTTGTAATTGTAAGAAGCCTTTTCTTTTGCTATTTTAATTTCTTCTATTTTTTTCTCTTTTCTAACTTCAACAACCTTTTTTAATACTTCTTTTTCTACCTTTTTAATAACCTCTTGCATTTGTTTTTCGACAACTTTGGCTTTTTGTTTTTGAGATTTGGTTTTAGGCTTTGTCGGATTTTTCTTTGCATACTTAACTTTTTCGTCTGCAACCCATTTATTAAAGCTCGTATTTAATTCCTTTTTATTATTATTTTGAAAGTATTTGTTTAGAAACTCGTTAATTTTTCTACCAAGAGATAGCATTCTTTGGTTATTGTCATATAACTCTTGAAAACCAGCTAGTTTAGACTGAATTTTATCTTCTTTTTCTTGTAAACTATCCAAATGTTCTTGTCCTTTAGACTTTTGCTTTTCAAGATTATCAGAAGTTCTTTGCAATCTACTGCGTTCTTTTTGAAGTTTAGAAATTGTTTTATCTAATCTAACTTTTTCAGTTTCTACTCTTTTTTTAGCTTTATTAATTAAACTAAATGGAATTCCGTTTTTCTGGGCAACTTCAAAAGTAAAAGAACTACCAGCTTGTCCTACAAATAATTTGTATAATGGTTCTAAGGTTCTCTCGTTAAACTGCATATTTGCATTGGTAACATTGTCTAATTCGTTGGCTAAAACTTTTAAGTTAGAATAGTGTGTTGTAATAATACCAAATGCTTTTTTATTATAAAATTCTTCCAAGAAAATTTCGGCTAATGCACCACCCAATTCTGGATCAGAACCCGTTCCAAATTCATCAATTAAAAACAACGTATTTTCGTTACATTTTCTTAAAAAATAGCGCATATTTTTTAAACGATAACTATAAGTACTTAATTGATTTTCTATAGATTGATTATCTCCAATATCAGTTAAAATTGTATCAAAAATATAGGTTTGACTTCTTTCATCAACCGGAATTAACAAACCGCTCTGCAACATTAATTGCAGTAAACCTATTGTTTTTAGAGTGATACTTTTTCCACCTGCATTTGGTCCAGAAATTACAATAATTTGCTGTTTTTCATTCAATTCTATATACTGAGAAATTGTTTCTAAGTTTTGCGCATTATTTTTTTTCCATAAAATAGGATGATAAGCGTTTTTAAAATAAATCCTTTTTTCTTTAGTAATTTTAGGTAAAACAGCATTCATTTCTCTAGAATATTTCGCCTTAGCACCAACAGCATCTGTATGTACTAGAAATTCTAAATACTCTTCTAAAAGTGGCGTAAACGGACGAATAGTTTCTGCCAAAGCACGTAATATTTTAATTACTTCTTGCTTTTCTTCGTACACTAAATTCTGAAATTCTCTACTATAGGCTAAAGTTGCTTGTGGTGCAATGTATACAATATTACCAGATTTAGAAGCACCTAACAAACTACCAGCAACTTTTCTTCTGTGCATTGCAGAAACAGCCAAAACTCGCTGATTGTCTACAATAGTTTCTTTAATGTCATCTAAATAACCTGCGGAAATTGCTTTTGATAAAGCACTAGAAAAACTTGCACCAATTTTACCTCTAATATTATTAATATCTCTTCTAATTTGTTTTAATGTGGCAGAAGCATTGTTTTTTACTTCACCAGAAATATCAATGATTTTTTTTATTTCATCATCTACATAGGTTGTAAATTCTATTTTTTGAGAAAGTTCGAAAAAGGTAGGAAACTGAACTTTAAATTTCTTAAAAAACTTAATAAGCTCGTTTACCGTTAAAGAAGTCGTTGCAATTTTTAAAAAAGCTTCTGTTTCTATAAAACTGTTTTCTATTGCCAAACGTTTTACACTTTCGGTAACATTATCAAAACCATGATTTGGTACTCTATTTTCACTCTCAAAAGAAGATAAGTATTCGTTTACCAAATGCAATTCTCTAAACAATTGCTTTCTACTTTCTATAGGTGCTGTATTAAAAACTTTTTCTTTACCTAAACCACTAATACAATGTTCTGAAACATGCTGTAAAACGGTTGCAAATTCTAAATCTTGTAATGTTTTTTCTGATATATTAGTTCTCAAATTTGTAGTTTTGATATACTACAAAAATAAGAAACAATGCAACTAAAAATAGCCGATAGCTGGAAAAATATTTTACAAAATGAATTTGATAAACCTTATTTTAAAAAGTTGATGAATTTTGTTGATGAGGAGTATAAAAACCATCAATGTTTTCCTAAAGAAGAAGATATTTTTGCTGCTTTTGATTATTGCACTTTCGATGATTTAAAGGTTGTAATTATTGGTCAAGATCCTTACCATGATAATAACCAAGCAAACGGTTTGTGTTTTTCTGTACAAGATAATATGAAACATCCGCCTTCATTAAAAAATATTTTTAAAGAGATTTCTACGGATTTACATCAAGAAATTCCAGAAAGTGGGAATCTAGAAAAATGGGCAAAACAAGGTGTTTTATTATTAAATGCTACATTAACCGTTAGAGCCCATGAAGCCGGAAGTCATCAGAAAAAGGGATGGGAAACTTTTACTGATGCTGTAATTAAACAAATTTCTAATGAAAAAGAAAATGTAGTTTTTTTACTTTGGGGTAAATTCGCTGAAAGTAAATCTAAATTAATTGATGTAAAAAAACATACAATTCTTACAGCGCCGCATCCTTCTCCTTTAGGTGCATGGAGAGGTTGGTTTGGTTCTAAACATTTCTCTAAAACCAATAAAATTCTTCAAAAATTACAGAAGACTACGATAAAATGGTAGGTAAAGATGATGATTTATAATATGGCAATAAAAGAGCTTCTAAAAGATCTTCTGTTGTATCTGCATAATTTACTTCTATAATATTTTCAGAGCGAATCCATTTTGCAATTTTAGGCACCTGTTTTTTACTCAGTTTTTTTATTGTGTAAACGCCCATTTTTTTTAGTGCAAGTGCGTTGCATTGTTGTTCATATTGATTTTTCATTGGAATAACCATTAACCTTTTCTTTAAAAATAAGGCTTCAGAAGGTGTTTCGAATCCAGCGCCACATAAAACGCCGCTAGAACTTGCCATACTTTTTATAAAATCAAATTCGTTAACAGGAAATATGGTAATATTTTTCTCGAAGATTAACTTTGTAGTATCCTTAGAAAAAATATGCCATTTTACAATCGGAATTTTAGAAAGTATTTTTGCTATTTTATCATGATGATAAGAAGGTAAATAGACTGTAAAATGCCCTTTGTTTTTTACCGTTTTGTGTCTTATTTTTTTTCTGATAATTGGCAAAAATATTGCTGAACTATAACTGTTAAAATGAAAACCAAATCGAACTTTAGAAGGTGCATAATATTTTAAAATTAGTTTTTCAATTTTAAATTTACCTATTTTTGGTGAAGCAGAGTCTAGCACCGCGTTTTGATGACTTAAAGAAATGATGTTTACATTATTTAACCTAGCAGCCCAAGCAGAAACTGGCTCAAAATCATTTATAATTAAATCATATTCTTTTACTGGTAAGTTTTTTATTTCTTTATAAAATCTATAAAGGTTCATTTTTTTATAACTCGCTATAAAGTCGATTCCGCCATTTTTACCAAAAGTAAAGTTTAGACCTTTTAAATTGTATTTTACATCATAACCCAACGGAATATTATTTTCGTTACCACTTAATAATATATCTAAATCTCCTTTTTGTTGTAAAATTGGTATAATTTCTTTTGCTCTGGTTAAATGTCCGTTTCCTGTACCTTGTATAGCGTATAATATCTTCATAAATTATTTTACCGGTTTTTTTATGTCAAATTCCTTTAAAAATTCATTAAAAATAAAGTTTTGAGAATCTTGTTTTTTTAATGCTTTCAATTCTTTTTTAGATAACTTTAGAGTATTATTTTTCAAATAATCATCTTTATTATATTCGTATAAAGTCCATTGCTTTTTCTTATATTCTAATGCCGTTAAATTTTCTATCCAATCGCCAGAATTTAAGTAAGTTGTTTTTCCTTTTGCGTTAGAAATTTCTCTTATTTCTGGTTGATGTATGTGTCCGCACACAACATAATCGTAGTTGTTGTCAATTGCAATATCAGAAGCGGTTTCTTCGAAATGATTGATGAATTTTACAGCACTTTTTACACTGTTTTTAATTTTTTTTGATAAGGATAGTTTTCCGTAACCAAATAATTTACTAATCCAATTTATAAAGGTGTTAATCAAAATAAGTAAATCGTAACCTTTACCGCCTAATTTTGCCAACCATTTAGAGTGTTTCATGGTTACATCAAAAACATCACCATGAAAAATCCATGTTTTTTTATTATCAATATCTAAGACAAGTTTGTTCAAAATTTTAAAATTTCCTAATTGAAAACCTTTAAATTTTCTAAGCATTTCGTCATGATTGCCGGTAATATAATACACTTCTGTGCCCTTAGAAAGTAGCCCAGTAATGTGTTTAATTACATTCATGTGAGATTTTGGAAAATAACGTTTGTTAAATTGCCAAATATCTATAATGTCTCCGTTAAGTATTAAAACTTTTGGCTCTATAGATTTTAAATAATTTAATAATTCTGTAGCTTTACAACCGTAAGTGCCCAAATGCACATCAGAAATTACAACATAGTCTAACTTACGTTTTTTGTTTTTTTTCATCTTAATGAGGTAAAAGTTGAGAAGTTATTTTATGTTTACATAAAGTATTTAAAGTATACTTGTTGTTATGTAAGGTTAAATAAAATGTACACAAACGCATTCTGTAAATAGTTTATCAAACATACAGACACAATGTTTTGTAATAGTAAATTAATAATGAAAAAAAAGTAAGTTAATTCTTATTAAAAAGTTTATTAATTGTAACGTATTTGTTAAGTGTAATACTTTTAATATTAGGTAATTATTTTAATTTTGATGTAAAAATTTTTCTAATAACATCTAATTCTTTTTTATATTTTAAATCTGTTCTTAATGCAAAATATAAGGTGTTTTCAGTTTTAATTTTTCCTTTCCAAACTAATTTTATTTCCTTTTTTAAAATTTGTTCTTCGCATAAAAAATCAGGAACTAATGCAAGTCCATTACCATTTTTTAAACATCTAATAATAGAAGTAATATTAGGTAAAATATAATTGGGTTTAAAACTTGGTTTCTTATTAAAGTTTTCAAACCAAAAGCGTCTAAAATGTTCCATTTCGTTTGACGAGCTGTACCATAAATTTTTAAGTAATTCTTCTTCTATTTTTTTAAAATTTTTAGAATTAATGTGGCTTTTTATTATTGAAGTTTCTGTTTTATTTCCTGCAATTAATACAATTCTTTCTTTAGAAAAAGGAATATACTCTACCAATGATTTTTTTTCAACTTGTTTTTTAGGAGTTATTACTAAATCTAAAATACCATTATTTAAATCTTTTATTAAATCTGTATGCGCACCAAATCTAGCAACCAGATTAAAGTTTAATTTTTTGATTTCGGGTTCTAGAATCAACTGAAACATTTCAGAACACATTCCTATGTTTAAAGACGGATTTTTTTCTTGAGTTGTTTTTTTAAAATGTTGCTCTGCTACTTCTAATTTTGTTAGCGATTCTATAATATATTCATACAAAAACTTTCCATCTTCTGTTGGTATCATTTTTCTAGAAGTACGTTCAAACAGTTTTTTACCCACATAGGCTTCTAATGCATTTAAATGCACACTAACACCGGGTTGAGAGGCGTAAAGTGCTACAGAAGCTTTGGTTAAAGTTCCGTTTTCATATATTTCTTTAAAAGTTCTGTACCATTCTAAATTCACCATAACTACTATAATTTTAATACAAAGATATAATTTGTATTATTTTTACAATAGTACATGTAGTTTTAATTTTGCTTCGGATAAAATTTTAAACATGAAAAATATATTTATTATAAATGGAAGTCATCCATTTGCACATTCTGGAGGAAGATTTAATGATACACTTTTTAAAACTACAATTTCACATTTTGATACACTAGAAGGTTTTGAAGTTAAATTTACTCAAGTAGGGGAGAATTATGATGTTAAAAGTGAGGTTGAAAAATTTAAGTGGGCAGATATCGTGATATATCATACCCCAATTTGGTGGTTTCAAATTCCGTTTGGTTTTAAAAAGTATATTGATGAAGTTTTTACAGAAGGACATCAAAATGGAATTTATACAAGTGATGGTAGAAGCAGGAAAAACCCAAATATAAACTATGGTACAGGTGGTTTAATGCATGGTAAACAATATATACTTACAACTAGTTGGAACGCTCCTAAAACTGCTTTTACACTTGAAAACGAATTTTTTAATCAGAAAAATGTAGATGAAGGTCCAATGTTTGGCTTTCATAAAATGAATGCTTTTACTGGCATGAAGTTGTTAGCAACACATCACTTTCATGATATGGAAAAAAATGCTGATGTTCCCTTAGAATTAGAGAACTATAATGTATTTCTTAGAAATTTAATTGCGCAATTATAGTATTGTTATATCAAATATCTTGATAAATTGTAACAAAAAATCCGCTGTAAAAAGCGGATTCATTGAATTTGGAATTAAGAAACAAATAAATTATAAAATATTTATCTGTTTTAATGTCGTTTGGTTTGTTGTTATACTATCTGCTAAACCACAAGGTTTAGAAGTACTTCTACAAGAAGAAAAACATGTGAAGCCTATTATACAAATTGCAACAAATACTATTTTTTTCATTTTTTAAAATTTTAATATTTAAATGTACATATTTTTCACGAACTCTTTAGAGTTTTTCTTCTCTTCTATAACGTTAAAGCTTACCATTTTATTTTGAATTCTTGTAATTAAATTTTTGGTAATTGGTTTTCCGTCATTCCACTCAGTTATTTTTAACCATTTCTGGATGTCTTCTAGCTTTTGCTCGTATCTTTTTGCTAAAATCTTATCGATATCTTCAATTTCTTTGAAATTAGTAGTTTGAGCATTTATAATATCTAAAACCTTTTTTACTTCGCTAGCATTGTTTTCTAAAACTTCGTTTCTTACAGCCACAACAAAACATGGCCAAGGTGTTGGGCAATTATCTACTCTTCTAAAAGTACCATTGTCTACCAAAGGTTTTGTAGTAAAGTGTTCCCACATAAAATAATCTGCGTCACCATTTGTTAGTGCATCAATACCTCCTTGTAAATTTCCAATCACTTTAAATTTAAGATTTTCAACATTCCAACCTTGATTAAAAGCATTTACAATTGCCATTAAATGAGAACCAGAACCGTATCTACTAATTGCAATTGTTGCGTGTTCTAAATCTTCAATTTTTTTAAATTTAGAATCTTTTGCAACATGAATTCCCCAAATTAACGGAGTTTCTACAAATGTTTGAACTATTTTAGAAGGATTACCGGCTGCAATATCCTTAATAATCCCTTCTGTTAAAACAATTGCAATGTCAACTTCTCCTGCACGTAACGCTTTGCACATGGCTCCAGTTCCTCCTGGAAAATCTTGCCATCTAAGATTGATGTTCTCTTTTGTGTATTCTTTATTTTTAAGTGTTAAATACCAAGGATAATTAAAGTGCTCTGGTACACCACCAACTTTTAAATTTGTCATTATTCAGCTAATTTGTTAAGCGAATATTCTATTAAATCTTCTACAACTTTTTTGTAATCTTCACTAAATGTTCCGTTTGCTCTATTTGCAATAATCGCATTCATAGAAATGGCATTATGACCTAACAATTTTGATAAGCCGTAAATTGCCGAAGTTTCCATTTCTAAATTTGTAATTCTATTACCATTAAAATTAAAAGAATCTATTTTACTGTTAATTTTCTCATCTTGCAAAGGTAAACGTAAAACTCTACCTTGTGGTCCGTAAAAACCACCTGCGGTAGCGGTAATTCCTTTAAAAATTTTATCCGAAGATAATTTTTCTTCTAGAGAACTGCTGTTTTTTACTAATAACGGATTTGATTTTTTTGTGCTCCAATTTGTATGTTTTACAAACGCATTTTCAATATCGGCATTAGAAATTTTATCAATTTGATAGGAGTGAAGCATTCCGTTTAAATCTAAACCGAAAGAACTCATTAAAAAAGAATCTACAGGAATATCTTTTTGCAAAGAACCAGAAGTACCAATTCTAACAATATTTAAAGCTGTTAAATTGTCTTTAGGTTTTCTTGTATTTAAATCGATGTTTACCAACGCATCTAGTTCATTTAATACAATATCAATGTTATCTGGTCCAATACCTGTAGAAATTACAGATAATCTTTTGCCTTTATAAACACCTGTAGTTGTTTTAAATTCTCTTTTTTGTGTTGTAAATTCTATTGAATCGAATCTATCTGTAATTTTATCTACTCTATCTTGATCGCCAACAAAAATAATATCGTTCGCTATATTTTCTGGTTTTAAATTCAGATGATATATGCTTCCATCTGCATTTAAAATTAATTCCGATTGCTGTATACTCATTCTAAGTTGTTATTTGTAGTAGTTTTTTTGAAGCATTGCTGTACAAAAAACTATATTTTTTAGAACCGCCAAGATACGAATTATCAGAACGTAATACGCTGTAAAAATTCGTTTCATTAACTAGTAGTTCTTTTCCTTTTTTAGAGAGTTTGGTAGGATTAAAAGAATAAAATGCATTGTTAAGTTTTTCGATTGCTGTTTTATATTGATTGTCGCCAAACCCAAAAAATTCTTGCAATTCTAATAATTTATTAATCAACTGTTTTTTAGATGATAATGTTTGGTTTTTTACAGTTTCTAAAATAAAATTTTCAGTAATATTTAAACCATTTTCTACAGACGGAAATCTTTTTAAATGAATCTCTAAAGCAGATACCAAATATTTAAAGGCTGCATTTTGTTTAAATTTAAGAACTGTTTCTAAGCGTAGCGGGCTAACAGAACAATACAATTGCCAAATATAATCTGCATATTCAATATCATCTTCTGTTAATTCAATTTTATTTTTGTAGTGTTCTAAAATTTGATTTTCAGATAAATCTGTAAGCGAAAACATTTTATCAGAACCTTTAATTTTACCGCTACAAACTAAAAAAATAGCATAACCTTTTCTATGTTTTTTTAACCAAGAAATAACAGCCAACATATTAACTTGACAAAATAAATCATGTTCAAACCATAAAACAATTTCCTTTGTGTTTTTTGTGTTGCAAAGGCTTCTGTATTCTTTTAAAGTTAAATTGATAAACATTTCTTTAGAAACATTGTAGCTATTATTAAGAAAGTTAAATCTTGTATTCCAAAATTTTTCGCTACCAACATCTGTTAACGTTTTACCTTCACATAACATTTCTCTCCAAGTTATAATTTTACCTTTTACTTGAAGTTTTTTTAGGTAGTTTGTAGTACAATCTCCGTTAGTTATATGTAAAGTTGTGTTTAACATTTATTATTTTAATTAACCGCCAACTCTTTTTACTTTAAAACCTTTGTCTTTAAGCATGGTCATAATTCTATCTCTATAATCTCCTTGAATTATAATTTTGTCATCTTTAAAGCTTCCGCCAACAGATAATTTTGTTTTTATCTCTTTTGCTAAAATTTTAAAATCTGAAGTAGCCCCATTATAACCTTCTAAAATTGTAATTGGCTTGCCTTTTCTTTTCTCGTATTTACAAATTATAGGGTCATCTTGTAACCAAATATTAGATTTCTCCTTTTTTGGTTCTTCGGTTTCTTTATGCTCTGGAAAAAGGTTTTTTAATTGATCTTTTAAATCCATTTTAATAATTTGATATGTATATTTTAAAACACAAAAGCGTAATTTAATTTTAAATTACGCTTTTGATTTAAAGATTATTTTTTTAAACCTAATTCTCTTAAACGTTGATCTAAAAACTCTCCTGCAGTTATATCTTCGAATTGTTTTGGGTTGTTTTCATCAACACAATTTTCTAAAACATCTAGTTTCATTTCTGATATTGGATGCATAAAAAACGGAATGGAATATCTAGAAGTTCCCCACATTTCTTTTGGTGGATTTGTAACTCTATGAATTGTAGATTTAAGTTTGTTGTTACTGTGTCTAGACAACATATCACCAACATTAATCATTAATTCATCTGGTTCTGCCATAGCATCAATCCATTCGCCTTTATGATTTTGCACTTGTAAACCTTTACCTTGTGCACCCATTAATAGCGTAATTAAATTAATGTCTCCGTGTGCTGCAGCTCTTTCTGCACCTTTAGGTTCTGTTTCGATTGGTGGGTAATGAATTGGTCTTAGAATACTGTTTCCGTTTTTGATAAAATTATCAAAATATGTTTCCTCTAAACCTAAATGCAATGCTAAAGAACGCAAAACGTATTTTGCCGTTTTTTCTAACATTTTATAGGTTTCTTTACCAACTTCATTAAACTTTGGCAACTCTTCTACAACAACATTTTCTGGATATTCTTTTGCTCTTTCTGGATCATCTTCTACATATTGACCAAAATGCCAAAATTCTTTTAAATCTCCTTCTTTTTTTCCTTTAGCAGATTCTTTTCCAAAAGAGACATATCCTCTTTGTCCTCCAATTCCAGGAATTTCATATTTCTCTTTAGTAGCAACAGGTAATTCGAAAAAATTTTTAATTTCTTCATATAAATCACTCACTAATTTATCATCTAAAAAATGACCTTTTAAAGCCACAAAACCTATGTTTTCATAAGCGTGACCAATTTCGTCTATAAATTTTTGCTTTCTACTTTTATCATCAGATAAAAAATCAGCTAAGTTTACACTTGGTATTTTGTTCATCTTTGTAGTTTTTTTTAAAAACAGCCTATAAAGTTACTAAAAATTCAGTAATTGATAAAGTGTTCTTATTTTTTTGAAAAAGGGATTAAGTAACTTAAGGTATAGTTAAAACCAAAACCTGTATTACTTTCGAAAATTCTGTTAAAACCAGGAGAAAATAATGCTTTTACTCCGTCTGGATCTTTAACACTCATCATTATTTTGTAAGAAACACTAAAGCCGATGTAAAAATTATTAAAAGTTTCTGCTTTTATACCCAACATAAGTTCAGACCAATGTGCGTTTAAACCTGAACTTGTTAAAGCATTCGTATTTAATTCAGCCGGAAAATAATTCCCATTTTCTGCATCAGAAACATTGGGTGTATAATTGTTAAGTGTTTGCTCAAATAAGCTAAAACCGTATCTGTAACCTACAAAAATTTCGTTATTCATATCTAACCAATTTTTATAAGCATTGTAATTAAATCCTAAACGTACATAACTTCCTTTAGAAGTTGTATTTAAATAATCTTCGTTTGAAGTTTCCTCTTCGAAACCAGCTTCTGCGGCTAAATAAAAATTCTTTTTAAGTCGATAATCTCCAACTATTTCAAAGCCACTATAAGCGCCATCAATAGTACCTTTTATAGGTTTGCTAATATCAACACCTAAACGCAGTCCGTAATTTGTTTTATAAACAATAGAATCTGTAACTATATCTATATTCTGATTCTCTTTTTGCTCTTGAGAATATCCCGTTATAAAATTAAATACAAAACAAAAACTAATGAAATATCTGAACATGTGCTGTAGTTTGGTCATTTAAATTCGTAATTGTTGCTGGTGTAAAATCGGTTATCCAAGTATTATTTTCTGATGAAAAAGATACGTTGTTAAAGATAACTTTAAAACCACAAGATCTAGAAACGAATTCTTGTTCTGTGTTATATTTAATAGTAAAAGTTGCAATTTCATTAGTCGCAGTAGAACCGTCTGTTGCATTTTTTTTAAATGAATAAACTGTTTCTTCTGTTAAAGAATTTAAAGGTATTGCAATGCTATCTTGTGTTACACTTGTATATTGTGCAATGGTATCCTTTGTGCCAGACCAAACAGATAATCTCTGTACATTTTTAGAGGTTTCTCTGTTTGTTTCGTCATAAAAAGTTATGATTAACTTAGGTGTTACCGGGTTTTGTAAACAAAAATCGTCTTTTTCACAAGCAGAAAAAATAGCGATTGTAATCAATAAAAAAGGAATCAGTTTTTTTATCATCTAGATAAATGTTTTAATTTAATTTTACAGATTAGTCTTCTTCTTCAACTTCTACAATTTTATTAATTGCTGTAGCTAATTTAAAATCTAATTCTGTTACCCCATCTTCATCGTGTGTTGTTAACTTTATGTCTAGAGTATTATAAATGTTTGTCCATTCTGGGTGATGATTAAGGGCTTCACATTCAAAAGCAATTCTATTCATTGCAGACATACAATCTTTAAAATTATCAAATTCAAAGTCTGTATGTAAAGCATTATCATAATACTCCCAATCTACTAATTTTTCTAGTTTTTTAGAAATTTCGAATTCTGTTAATTTTTTCATTTTTGTATAATTTAAATTAATTCGTTTAAATATAAACTTTATGTATTTAAAGTGAATTAAAAAGATGTTAAAACAAGTTTATTATTTTTCGAATAAAACTACTGTCTCTATATGACTTGTATGCGGAAATTGATCTACCAAACTAATTTTTTTAATAACATAACCTGCTTCTCTTAATAACTCTGTGTCTCTTGCTTGTGTTGCCGGATTACAAGAAACATACACCATTCTATCTGCATTTAGATTGATAATTTTTTTAAGCGTTTTAGGTGCAATACCAGCTCTTGCAGGATCTAAAATAATGGTTTTAATTTTATTTTGATATTCTGGATGTGCAATTAAAAACTTTCCAACATCTGCGGCATAAAATTGTAAACCTTCAATATTGTTTCTTTTGGCATTTTTCTTTGCGTCTTCTATGGCAGAAGCAACAATATCTACACCAACAATTTTTGCGTTTTCGCTTTTAGAAGCTACAATTTGTCCAATGGTTCCTGTACCACAAAATAAATCCATTACAACAGTGTTGTCTACTTTGTCTTTATCTTCTAAAACGTACTCTACAACTTTAGAATATAATTTTTCTGCACATTTTGGGTTTGTTTGAAAAAAGCTTTTCATGCTAATCTCGAAATTTAACCCTAATAATTCTTCTACAATTTTATCTTTACCATACACAAGATCTAATTTGCCTGCAGTTGCAATTGTTCTATCACCAGTTTCATCGTTAATTGTATGCAATAAACCAGCTAAACGATCTCCGAAAATATCTTTTAAAAAGTTTGCAAATTTATCTAAATCAAAATTTTCTAATTCTGGTGATGTAGTTACTAAATTACATAATAACTCGTCTGTTTTAAAAGACTTTCTTACTACAAAATATCTAAAAAAACCAGTTTTTCTAGGACCATGCCAAGGTTCTAAACCTGTTGCTTTACAATATTCTCTAATGTTTTTTAGATTGTCTTCTAATTGCTTGTCAAATAAACCAGAGTCTTTCTCTAAATTGTCTCCCATCCACCAAACACCGCGTCTTTTAAAACCTAGTGTAAATTCATCTTTGTCTGTTTTATGAACTCTATCGTAACCAATTGCAGAAAAACCATATTCCATTTTATTTCTATAATGAAACACGTTTGGCGATTTTACAAATTCGTCGAATAAATCTTCTATATTTTCTACTTTACCAATTCTTTTAAATAGAGAAAGTGTACTTTCTTGTTTGTATTTATGCTGTAAATCTATAGGTAATTGAATGTAAGGTGCACCAGGAATATCTTGGTACGGAACAGCAACTTCATCTTCCGATGGTTCTAAAACGTCTATTAATTTTGCTTCTGCATATTTTTTACTAGACTTACTTATCTGTGCTTTTACCAACTGACCAGGTAAAGTATTAGGAACAAAAATCACGAAACTACCTTCTTCGGAATGGATTCTTGCAATTCCTTTTCCGCCAAAAGCATAATCTTCAATTTTTAATTCTAAAACCTGATTTTTCTTTACAAACTTGTTTCGTTCTCTACGTGGCATTTTAAAATATTTTGGTCTGCAAAATTAGTAAAAGATATTGATTAGTGTACTTGTTATTGCTACGAATTCTTTTAATTAATTATAAATTACAAAACTTTATAGGTTTGCAATACGCGTTAGCGATTGAAACGGTATCCTTTTTGTTTTTCACAAAAAGATTTAGTGGAAAGCGCGACCTATAGGTAACGCCCAAAAATTTTGTATTTAAAAGGTTTATTTTACTACTTTTGTGAAACTTCGGGGATGATTTCTTTCCCACGCTGAATTTCTGATAATTTTTCAGAAGGATAAAGGTAGAATAGGAATGGTTATTTTATAAACTTAAAACAATAAAAATGGCTGTTTTAGACAAACTTACGTCGCAAGAAGCGATAGAATTAGAGAACAAACATGGTGCACACAATTATCATCCACTTCCGGTAGTATTAAGTAGAGGAGAAGGTGTTTATGTTTGGGATGTTGAAGGTAAAAAATATTACGATTTTTTATCTGCATATTCTGCAGTTAACCAAGGGCACTGTCATCCAAAAATTGTAGATGCAATGACAAATCAGGCAAAAACATTAAGCTTAACTTCTAGAGCTTTTTATAATGATATGCTTGGTAGATACGAAAAATTTGCAACAGAGTATTTTGGTTTTGATAAACTTTTACCAATGAATACTGGTGCAGAGGCTGTAGAAACTGCTTTAAAAATTGCTAGAAAATGGGCGTATGAAGTTAAAGGAATTGATGAAAATAAAGCAGAAATAATAGTTTGCGAGAACAATTTTCATGGTAGAACTACTACAATTATTTCTTTTTCTAACGATCCGGTTGCCAGAAAAAACTTTGGTCCTTATACAAAAGGTTTTCATAAAATAGAATATGATAATTTACAACAATTGCAAGAAACCTTAGAAAGTAGTAATAATATTGCCGCTTTTTTAGTTGAACCTATTCAAGGTGAAGCAGGTGTTTATGTGCCTTCTGATGGTTATTTAGCCGCAGCAAAAAAAATGTGTGCAGATCATAATGTATTATTTATTGCTGATGAAGTACAAACTGGTATTGCAAGAACAGGTAGATTATTAGCTACTTGTGGTAACTGTTCTTGTCCAGAGAAGAATTGTTCTGGTACACCAGAGGTGAAACCAGATGTTTTAATTTTAGGTAAAGCTTTAAGTGGTGGGGCTTATCCTGTTTCTGCTGTTTTAGCAAATGACAGCGTAATGAGTGTAATTAGACCAGGAAACCATGGATCTACTTTTGGTGGAAATCCTATTGCAGCAGCAGTTGCAATGGCAGCATTAGAGGTTGTTACTGATGAAAAATTAGCAATTAATGCTGATAAATTAGGAAAGATATTTAGAGCAGAGTTAACCGAATTTTGTAAAAATAATCACTTAGTAGAATCTGTTAGAGGAAAAGGATTGTTAAATGCAATTTTAATTAACGATTCTGAAGATAGCTCTACTGCTTGGGATATTTGTATTAAATTAAGAGACAATGGTTTGTTGGCAAAACCAACACATGGTAATATTATTCGTTTTGCACCACCTTTAGTAATGACAGAAGAAGAATTAATGGATTGTATTTCGATTATTAAGAAAACAATTTCTGAGTTTTAAAACTTAGTTTACCAATACTATAAAAAGCCACAAATTTATTTTTGTGGCTTTCTTTTTTTATCAAATTATAATTTCATTATTTTTGATTCTTTCTAACTTAACACATACTTTAATATGCAAAATGCAATTACAGAATTAGAACAATTAACTTTAACAAATTCCGCTAGAAAGTTTCTAAAAGAAACAGCAAGTTGGTGTAAATTTTTATCTATTCTAGGTTTTATTTTAATTGGTTTAATGATTTTTGGAAGCTTTTTTATAGGCTCTATGTACAATAATTTTCCTGCTGCGCAACCTGCACCTGTAGACATGGGCTTAATTATAACAATAACTTATATTGTTTTTGCATTAATTTACATTATACCAGTTTATTATTTATATAACTTTTCTGTAAAAATGAAAAAAGCTTTAATTTCTAAAGATGATGAAGTTTTGGCAAAAGCCTTCGAAATGCTAAAGTCGCATTATAAATTTATTGGTGTTTTAACAATTATCTTGATATCTATATATTTCTTAGGAATTATAGTAGGTGTTCTAGGGATGACAAGTGCTTTATAATAATAAAAAAAACGGAAGTTATTAACTTCCGTTTTTTTTATTAATTATTTTTGGTAGTATCTTTTTTCTTATTAAAAAGTCCGCCTAAAACATTTTTAATTTTATCTTTTGTTTTATCTGTGGTTGCTGTTGAATCTTTTTTATCAGAACCAGATAATAAATCTTTTAATTTGTCTTTACCTTGATTAATTAAACTCTGCTTTTGTTTTTCTACCAAACTCTTCACTAAATTTTCTGTTGCACTTTTAATGTTTGATGAAAAATTAGGGCTAGAAAAACTACCCGTTAAAGTTGCGTTTACCGGAATGCTTTTAACTTCTGCTGCGTCTTTAGGCGTAAGCTTTGCAATAGCATTTGTTACCGAAGTTCCTAAATATTTTACAGGTACATCAAAAGTAATATTATAATTCATAGAATTATCAAAACCATGAGAACCACCAACATTTATTGCAACATCTTTGTATTTAAGATTGAATGGTTTTACGCTAACTTCACCATTATTAAATGTAAATAAAGCGCTTACATCGTTTAAGTTTAATTTATTTACATCTAAAAAATCTACTTTAGAACCTAATAAACTTAATACTTTAGAGTTGCTAGCTTTTAGTTTTGTATTTAATAATTGTCCTAATAAATCACCAGAAATAGATTTTAATTGAGGCGTCATATCTTCACCTAAATTACCAGAAACTTTTATTTTAGAATTAATTTTACCTTCTACAGATTTTGCAATAGGTGCAATAGCTTTTAGCATTTCCAATTTGCTAAAAGAATCGGCAATATTTAATTCGTTTAAGTTTAAATCCATATTAAATTTAGAAGTTGTTCCTTTTGTAGAAACTTCTCCATCAAAACCAATATTACCTCCAAAAACACTAGTTTTTAAGTTTTTTAAACTAACGGTTTCATCTTTAATTAAAATTTTACCAGAAACTTTTTCTAAATTAATATCATCGTAAATAACTGTATTTGCGTTTGCATTTAAAGTAATGTCTAAAAAAGCAGGTATTTTTAACTTATTACTAGTGCTGGTAGTTGTAGTTTCATCAGATTTTGTAAGAAAATCATCAACTTTAAACTTAGTAGAGTTTAGATTAAAACTTCCTTTTAGCTTTTGATCTTTAAACAAAAATCCGTAGAAATTCTCTAAATTTCCTTTTTAAATCAGAACTTCCAGTTTTTGCATTAAATTCTTCTAGTGTAATTGTATTAGTATTAAACTTAACAGAAGTTTTATTAATAATAAAAGGATTTGCAACATCTTCACCAGAATATTTAAAATTAGAAACAGAAACGTTTCCATTATTTCTTATGTTTTGGTAATTACCTTTTTCTATAGAATTCATATCAAAATTAGTAGAAACATCCGCAGTTAAAATACCTTCTAATTCATTTTCTAAAGCTACCGGATACACTTTACTAATATTATCTAAATTAATTGTTCCTTTTGCTTTTAGATTTACCGTTGGATTATCTGTAATATTTGCAATTTTACCAGTTGCATTAAATACATCTTTATCTATTTTAAAAGAAGTGTTATTAATTGCGATGTAAGTGTCTTTTGTTAGACCTGTTTTATTAATAATATTGGCATCTAAATAAATATTGTCTACAGATTTAGGTAAATCTGCGTATTTAAACATTGCATTTTTAGATACAAATGATATGTCTAAAGTAGGAATTGTAGTGTCTGATAAGGTACCTTTAACAATACCTTTTAAATCAAAATTACCTTCAGTTTTAATGGTATTTAAATTGCCTGCATATTGTTTAGGCATTAATGCTAAAAGGTTTTTAAAAGAAGATGTAGGTGTTTTAAAAGTGATATCATATAATTGATTTTCTTCTACAAGTTGTATAAAACCATCGAACTCTAATGGTAATTGATTAATGTAACCTGTGTTTTCTTTAAAAGAATATTTTAAGTTTTTTAAATCGATGCCTAAAATAGCGTTTAGCTTTACATTTACTTTATTTAAATAATTTACATTATCCATTTCTAAAGAAACTTTAGCTGTAGTTTCTGTATCCAAATCTAAAATATCTTGGGCAAAATTACCTTTACCAGTATGATAAATACTGTCTACTGCCAATTTAATTTTAGTATTTTCATCAAAATAACTAAAATCTACATCTTGTAATTCATATTCTTTTATAGCTAAAGAAAGAGAGCTGCTATTGTTGTTTGCATTGTTTTCTGATTTTTTAGCGATGTCGTAATTACCAACGTTATCTTTGTTAAGTATAATATTTATTGCAGCGTTATTTGCAGAAATACTATTAATTTCTAATGTTTCTGATGCGCTTTTAAAAAGCTCTGTAATTTTTAAATTTAAGTTAAGCTCTTTGGCATTAAATAGAGTATCACCTAAAAATGGTGCTTTATTAGTAATATTGATATCGTTTACTTTTAAACTGGCTAAAGGAAAATTTCTTAAAAGACTTAAATTTGTATCTTGAAAACTTACAGTTGCATTTACGTTATTGTTAATGGTGTTAGAAACCATTTGTACAATTTTATCTTTAAATAAAAACGGAACAGATATTAAAGCAATTAATACAACTAGCATTGTAACTGCAACCCATTTTAATATTTTTTTACCAAGAGAAGTTTGGTTTTTATTTTTCATCATAATA